>JAITPE010000238.1 GCA_031289575.1 Spirochaetia bacterium
GAAATACAGAGCATGATTATAGATAATGACCGGATTTTTGCGCAGGGGATCCGGAATATGGGGAAGTCCTTTTTGTCCTACAGCATGACTCCTGAATCTTTGCTAAAATCTGAGGAAGCGCTGCGCGAGACTCCGGAGTTTAAAGAGGCACAGGAGTATTTTTTTGAAAAGAGCACGCAAAAGATTGATGAGAAAAATTACGCAAAATACGAAACAATTACCGACCGCCATACCGAACATATTGTCTATCCTATACCTGAATTTATTAAAGCGGCTCACGGTTTTGGATTTGTAAACAGGGATACCGACATTGACGGCGCTGTACGAAAGGTGCGCCTTGTGCAGTTCTTCGAAGGCCGCCTGTATTTTAACCTTGCCCTTGTTATGCTTGCCGACGCGTGTAGAATTACGGTTAACGATATTGATGTTGTACCGGGCAACAGCATTATTCTTAAAAAAGCGCTTCATCCCCTGACTCACGAAATAGATGATATAAGAATCCCTATTGATGAAAGCGGAATGATGTATGTGTATTGGGCCGGTTCCGGAGTCAGGGAAGAGACTTTCAAGATAATACCGTTTTTCGCCTTGGTGGAATACCAGAATTGCCTTAATGATGCATACGACTGGTTCGAAAAAAACCCGGCGAACGTTATGGCTATGGAACAAATAGCGAATGATATTATGAGCGCGGAGGAGGCCTACGAGGCAGCCGAAACAGCGCGGGAAAGGCGTGAACTCAGGGCAAAGATTCTGGAACTTCTCAAAGATGACCGCGAAATTAAAGAAGGAACCATAGAACTAATATCTGACGAGATAGAACTGCTGAAGGGCGAAGGCAGGGAATCGGAGACCCCCCCTTTAGAAAATAGTATAAACAACATAAACCTTGTCTTATCGGTTGAAAGTCTTAAAGACAACATCACGCTTACAGGACTCACAGCGACAGGAACGGTTGATATTGGGCAGATTCCTACTTCGAAGGAGTTTGCCATGGTAGGGGTCTATCACAACACTATTAATACCATTATACAAAATAAATATCTGCTAACCGCCCCTGCCTGGCTCAATTATCTTTTAATGCTGCTTGTAGCTCTTACAATGGGTTTTACGATTCAAAAACTCAGCGCGAGAAAGTCAATCATTACAATCATATCTTCTTTTGTTTTTATTAATATTGTTATTATATGTGTTTTCCTTTTCGGCGATATGTGGCTTGACCAGCTTGGAATATCGTTTGCGCTTCTTATTCCGTCGGTCTCTATCGCGGCCGTTAAACTCATGAAAGAGGAGAGCCAGAAGCAATTTATTAAATCGGCCTTTTCTCTGTATCTCTCGCCCGGCGTTATTGATAGAATCATAGATAATCCGGACGCTTTGGGGCTTGGCGGAGAGGAAAGAGAGATAACCATATTCTTTTCGGATGTTGCCAAATTTTCAACTATTTCGGAAAGGCTTGCCCCGCAGGAATTGGTAGCGCTGCTTAATGAGTATCTTTCTGAAATGACCGATATAATTCTTAAGCATGGCGGAACCGTTGACAAATATGAAGGGGATGCTATAATTGCCTTCTTTGGGGCTCCGCAGCCTTTTGAGGATCACGCGCTCCGCTGCTGCTTAGCCGCCATTGACCAAAAGAAAAGGCTGGCCGAAATGCAGGACGCGTGGCGCGCGGCCGGCAAAGATGTTTTGTCGGTGCGCATGGGGATGAATACAGGGGTTGCCGTAGTGGGAAACATGGGTTCGCGGACGCGGTTTGATTATACTGTTATGGGCGACTCGGTAAACCTTGCGTCGCGCCTTGAGGGAGCCAACAAGGCGTATAATACATGCGCCATGATAAGCGGCTCCACATATGAGTATGTGAAGAACGATATAGAAGCGAGGCGCCTTGATGTTATACAGGTTGTCGGCAAGAAGGAGCCTGTGAGTGTGTATGAGGTTCTGGATGTTAAGGGGGCGCTTCCGGATTACATGTATGATCTTTTGGAGAGGTATTATAAAGCTCTTGAGCTTTATAATAACCGGAACTGGAAAGAGGCGATGGACGGATTCAAAAAAGCTCTTGAATTAGCGCCCGATGACGGCCCAAGCCTGACGTATATAGAACGTTGCAATATTTATCTTGAAACTCCGCCGCCCGGTGACTGGGGCGGGGTTTTTGAATTAACATCAAAATAGAATTAGTATGGAGGAAACAAAATGTTTTGGAAGAAAATTATTGTTATTTCTTTACTGTGTGCCGTATTCGCGCTGCCGGGCTGCAAAAAAAAGACTCTTAGTATTTATAATTGGGATGATTATCTCAATCCTGATTTAGTGAAAAAATTTGAAAAGCAATACGGGTGCGCTATTGCGTTATCTATTTTTGCTTCCAATGAAGAGATGTACGAAAAAGTAAAGGGCGGAGCGGAATATGATGTTTTAGTTCCTTCCAGCTACATTGCGAAGCGGATGTACGAAGACCGGATGCTGAAAGTTTTGGATCATTCTAAATTGCCTCATAAGAAAAATATTGATATTGCCTTTATGAGAAGAAGCATTGACTCGAACATGAAATACAGCATCCCTTATATGACAGTCTTTACCGGAATTGCGTACAATAAAAAAATGGTAAAAGATTTTCGGCCTTCGTGGTCAATGTTCGGCAGAACCGACTTGGCCGGAAAAATGGGCATGGTGGATGATTTGCGGGAGGTTATAGGAGCCGC
>JAITPE010000247.1 GCA_031289575.1 Spirochaetia bacterium
CATCCCAAGATACGGAACATTCCTTCATATATTGCTCCACAATGGCAGGGACAATCATTTTCAGGATACCCGCAAATTTATTCGCGTCCATAAGCAACAACACTTCCTCATCCTTTATATCATCATAGAAAGAAGCTTCCATGTTCTTTGTAAAAACAATATCCACGGATTTCCCCAAGGCATCCTCCAGATCAAGCCGGAGTGCCGCCAAATCAAGCAGGGTACGTAAATTACCACCCTCAAGGTGAAAGTCGTAATCACTGTCCTCTGTCGCATCCCCGCGAGCATGGGAGCCAAAAAGATAAGCCTTGCTTATTGCGTATTTTTGTGCTACAGTCAGCACAACTTCTCTGATCCTGTCATGTGTGAGCATTTCCTTCATCCTCCAAATCAAGATTCTCAAAGAACTTATTTGTGTCCGTTCCGCCTTCAATCTGGGCATATACTGTTCCCATTTATTGCATAAAGCCAAGACTGTCAACTAATCTTCAATTAGTTGACAGTCCCCTGCAGCCGGCAAGAAAAAACATGGCCTCGCATAAAAATAAACGGCGCCCTTTTGGGGCGCCGTTTATTTTTATTTTTACTGGAAGAAAGCTAGCAAGAATTTTTAGTGCTCCTTAATCTCATCTTTGCACGAGGAACAACCGCCGCAATCGCAGCCTATGCTCATTCCGCTGCGTTTTTTATGTACCATACTTGCGATAATCAAAACCACTATTACAAGTATTACCGAAGCTACAATAATATCACCAAACATTTTATCCTCCTTACACTGTTTGTGAAACATCCCTCAACTGGGTCGGTTTACGAAACTTGGGACGCGCCACCATAAAAATTATGAAAATGAGAGCCGCGAACCCGAAGAATGAACCGACCGTAAAAGCCCCTCCGCCTATCAAAGAACCGAGTTGGAAAATAATAAGGGCAAGCAGATACGCAAATAAAATCTGGTAGCCTATCGCAAAGAGAAACCACTTTGTGTTATTCATCTCCCGCTTTATCGCGCCCATGGCCGCGAAACAAGGCGGGCAGTACAGGTTGAAAACCAAAAAAGTATAGGCCGAAAGCAGCGTAAAATGAGAGGCGAAAGTAGCCCAGACTTCCTCGCCGTTTTCAGATACCTCCGCTACTCCATAGAGAACACCCATAGTCCCGACAACGTTTTCCTTTGCAATAAGTCCGGTAATTGTCGCCACAGTCGCGTCCCATGTACCAAATCCAAGCGGAGCGAATATCCACGCGATAGCGCCTCCTATATTGGCAAGAAGTCCCTGACTGAGATCCTCTACCATGCCGAATCCACCCTCGGTAAAGCCGAAAGATGAAAGAAACCATATAAGAATAGCCGAAATCAATATTAGGGTGCCGGCCTTTTTTATAAAAGACCAACCGCGCTCCCACATGCTCCGGAGAACATTTTCCACAGTCGGCACATGGTAAGCCGGAAGCTCCATAAGGAACGGTGACGGATCGCTTGCGAACATTCTCATTTTTTTCAGCATTAGGCCCGATATAACAACAGAAAATACACCGAGAAAATAAGCGCTCGGAGCGACCCACCATACTCCGCCGAATACCGCGCCCGATATAAGGGCTATAACCGGAAGCTTAGCGCCGCACGGCATGAATGTTGTTATCATTACAGTCATGCGTCTTTCCTTTTCGTTTTCGATTGTGCGGGACGCCATAACCCCTGGAATTCCGCACCCTGTCCCTACGAGCATTGGAATAAAACTCTTGCCGGAAAGCCCGAACCGGCGGAATATCCTGTCCAATATAAAGGCGATTCGCGCCATGTAACCGCACGCCTCAAGGGCGGCCAAAAACAGGAAAAGTACAAGCATCTGAGGCACAAAACCAATTACCGCCCCTACTCCGGCAATGATTCCATCAACCACAAGGCCCGAAAGCCATTCGGATGTACCTATTGCGCCGAGCCCGCTTGCGGCAAGAGCCGAAATACCCGGAACCCATACCCCAAACTCTTCGGGAGCGGGTTCTTCCGCCGCTAATGCCGTTTCAAAATCGGCGAGAGAAACAGGCAGAGTTTCGGTCACATTTCCGTCCTCGTCTTTGATTTCCGTTTCGGCGGTGAGGTTAGCGGCAGAGGCTTCCTTAATAAAGCCGCTGACGACCTCTTCGTTGGGTTCTTCGGCTTCTAAGGTTTCGCTAATGCCAGCCGTATCAATTCCGGCTTTATCGGCGGCGGCAAGGTAAGCTTCGACTTTAGCGCCCTCACCCTCGTAATCGCCGACCGCGGCCTCATATGCTTCGCCTCCGGTGAGATGCCACCCATCTCCGAAAAGACCGTCATTCGTCCAGTCCGTTACCCACGTACCCACGGTAGTTACGGATACAAAGTATATGATAAAAATAACAACCGCGAATATAGGCAGAGCGAGAAAACGGTTGGTAACAACGCGGTCTATTTTGTCCGATATGCTTAAGCCCACGCTTTTCTTCTTCTTGAGCACGGAGCCGATTAACTTGGAGATCGCTCTGTAGCGGTCTGTTGTGATGATGCTTTCCGAATCATCATCAAACTCTTTTTCAACCGACGCTATAATCGCTTCCGCGCCTGATGGAGCCTTGTATGTTTCCACAAACTTTGAATCGCGCTCAAAAATCTTCACAGCGTAAAAACGCTTTATGAACGACGGAGCGTCAATCATAGACACAATAGAAGCAAGCGCGGCCTCGACTTTTCCGGACAGTTTCATCAAGGGCGATGGAATAGTCAGTTTCTCGGCCGCGTTAAGCGCGGCCTTAACGGCATCCTGAATTCCGGTACCCTTGAGAGCCGAAATAGGAATGACAGGACAGCCAAGATGCGTCGAAAGTTCCTGAATGTTGATTACGTCTCCAGATTTGTCCACAACATCCATCATATTAACGGCAACAACCACAGGTATGCCGAGTTCAAGAAGCTGCGCGGTAAGAAAAAGGTTGCGTTCCAGATTGCTTCCGTCCACAATATTAAGTATGCAGTCGGTCTGCTCATTGAGAAGATAATTACGCGATATTACCTCCTCAAGCGAATACGGCGAGAGGGAATAAATACCGGGGAGATCCATAATCTTCACGTCCTTGTACCCCTTGAGCTTTCCCTCTTTTTTTTCAACAGTAACCCCGGGCCAGTTTCCTATAAACTGATTTGAACCGGTAAGCGCGTTGAACAGTGTTGTTTTTCCGCTGTTCGGATTTCCGGCCAGCGCTATTTTAATGCTCATCCTGCGACCTCCTCTACCTCAATAATATCAATATCAGACTTACGCAGACTCAGTTCGTAACCCCTGACATTTACCTCTATTGGGTCGCCGAGCGGAGCTACTTTGCGTATAAAAAGCTCTGAGTCTACGGTTATGCCCATATCCATAATCCGTTTTTTCATTGGTCCGTGGCCGTAAAGTTTTACTACTTTAACCTTCTGCCCCGGCTTTACATCCTTTAGGGTTTGCATCCTATATCTCCTTTATATTTTACTTACTTGCTATTTCTGCGCAGGGACGCCCTTCGCAGACCATTATTCTTCCGGCTGTTTCCATACTGATGCCCAATCTCGAGTCCTTTACTCCTATTATAAGATTGCCTTCGAATTCCGAAAACACGGTTACAGAAGAACCAATTACAAGCCCCATTGTTTCCAACCGTTTCTTCATCTCATCCATGCCGCCGATTTTTTTTATGACAGACATGTAACCCGGCCTTACGAGTAATAAAGGAATAACTCTCTCCATAAATATCCCCCAAAATAAATCTAATTACCTTACTAAAATAAAGTTAGTTCAAGTGAACTTAATTTGTCAAGCTTTATTGCAAAAAAATTTCATATTTTACAAAAAAATTTCATTCTCCGGCTAACAGATATTGTTTTTTATTATTGACACAATATAGAGCGCCTTCTTTTATATTGTAAATTTGTAGGGTAGCAATTGTAAAATAAAAAAGGTACCAAAAATGCTTGATTTTTTAAAGATATTTTTCCGTTTTAGCTCGAACAGACAGACAGACAGACAGACAGACAGACAGACAGACAGACAGACAGACAGACAGACAGACAGACAGACAGACCACTTATCCTTCGGCCCTGGTTTCAGTTCTTGCTTTTATTCTTGGCGACTTTCTTTCTACGAAGCGTTAATTACCTTGTCTTCACATGGAAGGGGGATGAATCCTTTTATATCACCGCCGGTCATGTAATGTTAGACGGCGGCGTCATCTATAAAAATTTTGGAGATATAAAACCGCCGGGAATCTATATAATCTATTACTTTATTGATTTATTAAGCATGGGAAACAAAACCGTTTATATGTACATCCTTAAAACGGTGGTGAATCTTAATGCTTGGTTTACCGCAGTGTCTATCTATTTTATTGGCAAACACCTGTACAACCGCCGAATCGGGATTTTTGCCGCATTTTTTTTCGCAGGATACAGTGTCTGCATGAACGCGCCCGGAGAGGTGCTGCCGGGAAATACTGAATATTTTTCCAGCGGATTTGCCGCCGCCGCAATGGCTTTAATTTGCCGGCCGGGTGGAATGTTCCGTTGGATCTCGATTTTTTCTTCCGGAATCCTTTGCGCCTTTGCGACAACGGTCAATACCAGAACAGGGATATTTTTAGTAGTATTGTTTTTATGGCTGTTCCTGAACAGAAAATCGTGGAAGGGTTTAGCGAAGGAAACCATGATCCTATTCACTGGTTTTCTCCTGCCATACCTCGCATTAGTTCTTTACTTTGTGCTCCAAAACGCAATAGAACATTTTTTGTTCTGGCAGGGCGATATTGTTAAATTTTATATCAACAGATACCCAGTCTTTATACGAATTATCCGCGGTATCAAGGGTTACCTCTTTTTTTCCGGCCTCATCCCTCTGCTCTTCTTTTGTGTGCTTTACATAAAACAGGGTATCAAGGAAAAACCACGGGACCGCCGTTTCTTGTTCATAGCAGGAACATTCATACTGGCATACCTGTCTGTGTATTCGTCGTGGAAACACATGGAACGGTACTATTTTACCCTTTTTATACCGCTCTGTCTCATGGCGGCAGCCGCGCTGGATGAGTTGACGGTCCAGATTAAAAACGTCCGGCCACGCCATTTGGCCGTCACACTCACGGCGTTTATCGCCGTTGCCTTGGCAACTCCTCCGTTGCTCTATTTCCACAAAAATTTTCGGTCCGCTATCGACCGAAAAAAATCTTCTATAGAATCAATAAAAGCCGAAGAAACCGCCAATAAACCGGCAGCGGATTATATAAAAGCGAATACATCAGATAAAGAAGCTATCTTTGTATGGCCTACTGGAGACTTGGTTTATTTTTATGCAGATAGGATTTTATCCCCGTCCTTTTATGATCCGGAACAACGCCTGCTTCATGTAGCATATATTCCCAACAAGGAGGCCGCCGACCGCATTTGGAGTTTTTTCTTCGACACCTTCGCGGCATCGCCCCCAGCTCTTATTTTAGATTACACCGATGGTTTTACCCATGACAGGGGAAAGTATCCATCAAGTCAATATATAGACGAATATGTGGATAAATTAAAAGCTCTCGTCGCCCGGGAGTATGAACAAAGGGCAGAGATTGGAAACATTACTTTTTATCATCGCCGAAAGTAACAAAATATTTTTAAAGAAAACGGGCTCTGACCCCGCG
>JAITPE010000187.1 GCA_031289575.1 Spirochaetia bacterium
TTTCTCGGAGAAAACGCGCGTTCCTCGCACAGAATAAAAACAAGCGGATTCGACCTTTCCCTGCTCAATCAGCATCTCAAGGAATACGGCTGCCTTTTTATTTTGAGCGGAGCTCTTACGGCAGACCTTAAAATAGAAACCGGGGGGGGGGCGCGCTCACTGCAGGGGAAAGTAAAAACACACGGTCTTTTTTTAACAGCGGACTCGGATAATCCATACGCCATTGTTTCCGATGGAAATTTTAAAGCCGATATCAACGCATCCTCCGATGACAAAAAGGCCCTCACGGAGATAAAAAACTTTTCTTTAAAAGACAAAAACATCGACATAAGCTTTAGCGCGAAAAAGCAAGACCTCGGCAAAGAAAACATTTTCAGCCTTGACTTCGGCGTCAAAGAGATGAACCTTTCGCGCGTCTCCGAATACCTGACTCCGCTGAAAGGCGTTACTTACAGCGGCGAAGCCTCATGGAACGGCAGCATATACATTGACAGCAAGAACGATTCGGCATCGAAGATGAATGTAAGCGGATATGTAAAAAACTTCAGCATGTCGGGCGATGGAATCGAACCCTATAGAATATCAAAGGGATCGCTCGACCTTGGGATAAACGACAGGAAGGCCGAATTGACATCATCCTTCATGTTGAGCGGTTCCGACATAAAAATAGGCGTTAAGTCAACAATAGATAAATTTACGCCGATTAAATCGGAATCACAAATCAAAATAGAATCGCAAAAATTAGCCGCCTTTATTTTAAAAGACCTCGCGCTGTTCGGCATAAGCTCGCTCTATGACGCGGCCTATGAGGATCAAAAAAAAGGCTACTACGATAATGTTTCCTTTCTTACAAAGCCTGCGGCGCCGGTCATTAAAAACAACAATGTAAAACTCGAATGGCGCTCGGACAAGATTACACTGGGCAAGGCGTCTCTCTTGGGCCTTGAGTTAAAGGCGTCTTTGACAAACGGCACAATGCTGGTAAACAGCTTTGATCTCAGCGGGTACGGAGGAGCGTACAACCTTGAGTTCATGGGTTTCCTCGACCGCGACTATCCGTATTTCAAGCTGCGCGGCGGTGTGAGCCATTTCAGCCTTGATGAATTTTCAAACGACCTCAACGCCTCTTACTCGTTCGGCGGAACAATGGATGCGGACTGCGATTATGGAACAGGAGCCTCGCGCATGTTTCACATACTGCAAAACACGATAGGCGGCATTTCTCTCAATATCGCGTCTGGGCAAATGAAGGGACTTCCGGTTCAGAGAAGGCTTAATGAATGGCTGCATAAAAACGGCTATACCGGAATTAATCTGAATGATATACAGCTTAATGCATTTAACGTAAACTTGGTGCAGACTGCCGACAAGTACTCATTCCGCAGATTGTACCTGTCATCAGACGCGGCGGATTTTTCGGGCTACGGTGAATACGGCTACCAGTCGGGGGTGTCCGTTCCGCTTCACATGGTTATCCGCGATAAATCAAACGCGAGAAGAGAAGCCCAGGTATCGCTCACCGGGCCGCTCATGAATCCGGGCCTGCGCTTTAACAGAAAGGGTTCCGAGCCGCTTAAACTATTCGAGAATGTCGAGTAGTTCATAAATCTTTACCGGACGCTCCTTTCCTTTCACGCGTATAAGATCTAATTCCCTAACAATGACATAATCCCTTACATGCTCGTATGTGTATTCGCTGATGATGATATTCGTTCCATAAACTTTATTTGTTCCCTCAAGCCGTGCGCCCAGATTAACATTGTCGCCCATGAGCGTGTAATCCATTCTGGAGGATGAACCCATATTGCCGACAACCGCGTCGCCTGTATTTATTCCAATACCTATATTGAGTTCCGGCTTTCCTTCGTATCTCCATTTTTCGTTCAGCTTGGCAAGAGTCTCCATTTGTTCAATGGCGCACCGGCAGGCGTTCAAAGCGTGATTCTCCAATTCAACAGGAGCCCCCCAGAAGGCCATTATTTCATCGCCCACATATTTGTCCAAGGTGCCGTCTGTGTCAAAAACGAGATCGGTCATTTGCTGAAGATATTCGTTCAGGTGTTCGACAAGCGCCTCCGGAGTAAGTTTCTCGGATATGGAGGTGAACCCCCTGATATCGGAAAAAAGTACCGATATAATTTTTTTCTCGCCGCCGAGTTTAAGTTTTTCGGGATGCTTCAAAAGATCATCGACAACAGATTTTGAGACGAACTTTGAGAAGGTCTGGCGTATGTAGCGCTTCTCCTTTTGTTCGTTCAATAAACGCGCCGTACCGGTAAAGGTAAATGTCATAAAAATCTGCACAACCGGAGTGAACATAGCGTTTACTATATTGTAAAAATCAAACACAAGATATGACGCAACCAAAAAAAGCAAGGCCGCGAAAAAGGCAAAAATAGCGGATTTCAAAATTGAGATACGCGGCAGCAAAAATCCAAGAAAAAGGGAAATTATAAACATTATAACCAAATTTTCTTTTATAGACCTAACGAAAAGAAAATCCTGATTCAAGATTGTGTTCAGCGCGTTGGCGTGAAGTTCGATGCCGAAAGTAGCGCCATAAGGAGATTTATGAATATCGGTTGATATTCCTGTAGCCGAATAAGCCGCAATAAGAACTATTTTGTCTTTGAGCGAATCGTTGCCGGCCATTGAGCCGTCTTTGGCAAAATACGAATAAGAGGTATTCCGGAAACTGCCCTCTCCTCCTATGTAGTTGACATCCATTGCGCCCTTTGAGGTGATCGGTATTACGATCTCTCTTTTTCTGTTGGGCTTTGCCATTTTTTCGGCCGGAAGATTTTTAAGTTTTATATACTTGCCGAGTTCTATTTCAACATCGTCTTTTGTTATTCCAAAATAATTCATTACAATAACAAGATCAATGTTAGGATACAGCGCGCCTTCGTATTCTAACAGCAGCGGCATCTGCCTTATTATATTATCAACCATATCCGCGAAGACATTGGCAAAGCCGACCCCCTTAGCCGAGGCTATGAGCTGCGGAGTGGGCGGAACGGCTTCGGCAACAAGGTTGCTGTTCTCACCGTTTTTACTTTGTCTGAGAATCTGCCGGTTAAGCAGTTCCATTCTGTCATCGAGGTCGGAATATTTTCTGTCAACCTCGGAGACCTCAAAGGGATAATCAATAAATACATTGCCCGCCCTCTTGAAGGACTCGGCGAGTTCACGCTCGCCGTCCTTGTGGTCAAGAAAAGTTACATCAAAAAATATGGCGCCGGGTTTGCCGCTGCTCACATAATCGGTAAACTGGGAATGTATTTTCCACGGGAATGGCCAGTGTATGTTTTGGTCGGAAAAATCGCGCACTGTGTATTCGTCAATTCCGATTATAACTATATCCTGCCTTGCCTTTGCGTTGATGCTGCTCCTCCTTGCGCGCTCTCCTATTTTTTCTGATTTTTCCGAAGGGTCTTTCAGAAAAAAACGAAAATCAAGCGACGAGCGCTCAATCATTTCGAAAATACTCAGTTGAGTAAAGAGCAGCATGAAAACAAGAAATGTGGCTACGGCTATGCCGAACCCTATGAGTCTGTTCATGTCAAATTTAAAAAAATCCATTGGAACCTCTCGCTCTGGCGGAATCCGCTTAGTTTACTGCGCTAAACACTACAAATTATTTCAAGCTATTTTTTTAAGGCAGCGGCAGTTTCTCTTGCGGTATTTCTATAGCGGTAATATTTATATTGTTTGTATGAACTCTTTGAGATTAGGCCTTAATTTCTTGACACCGCCGTCATGTATGGCAAGTATGGGCCTGTATGATTACACCAATAAAGATTCAACTGTATGCCTGCCTTTTGGCCGCGCTTACCGGCTGCGGAGAAATTGTTCCCAAGCGGGCCGCGGACTCGCTCTATATGCAGCTCGCCGCCGAGCCCGACACGCTCAACCCCATAACGGCAACCGACGCTTATTCTTCATCAATCAACGGACACATATACGAGTCGCTTCTTGAAAGAAACAGGGACACGCTTGAGCTCGAACCAAAACTCGCCGAAAGCTATACAATCTCACCCGACAAGCTGCGCTACCGCTTTGTCTTGAAAAAGAATGTGTTTTGGAACGACGGAGCCGAATTTACAGCCGATGAGATTGTTTATTCATTCAACAAAATAAAAGACCCAAAGGTTGCCTGCATGCCCCTCAAGGTCTACTATAACGATATACGCGAATGCCGAAAGATAGACCTCTATACGGTTGAATTTGTTTACGGCCCTTCTAACCCCGTTGCCGGGGAAGAGCCCGTTGCAGAGGAAGAGCCGCTTGATAAAGAACCCGTAAAGCAATCCTCGGTCAGGCCGTATTTCCTTGCCCTTGAGTTCTGCGGCGGAATGCCTATTGTCCCCAAGCATATTTTTGACGACGAAACCGATTTTAATACTCATAAAAATAACAGGGAGCCAATAGGTACCGGCCCTTATAAGTTCTTGCGCTGGAACACAGGTTCATCTATCGAACTCATACGCAATGAAAATTACTACGGCAGCAAGCCCCAAATAAGGCATATCGTTTATAAGGTAATTCCCGAATCCAATGTCGCTCTTCAAATGCTCAAGAAGGGCGATATCGA
>JAITPE010000138.1 GCA_031289575.1 Spirochaetia bacterium
GTCTTGAGCGCATCGTCGCCCTCGAACATCATGGCGCCGCAGATGTCACGCGCCGCCTGTTTTTCGCAGCCCGCCGACATTATTTCGGCCTCGACCGTAAGCGACGGATTGAGTATCACGCTGTTGGTCTGCGCGTAGCAGAGCGAGGCGGCCGACAGGTGAGGGAGAATTTCGCCGGAGAGCGGAGCAAGCTCGCCTGCGAGCAGTTTGAGCAGGGTTGTCTTTCCGCGCCCGTTTTTTCCTATTACGCAAATGCGGTCTCTTTTTCCTATGCTGAAAGAAAGCTCCTTGATTAATGTATTTGATTCATCATAGCCGAATGTGAGATTCTTCACATGCATGAGTGATTTCGCCTGAGTGGGCTTTGATGTGAAACTGAAATCAAGTGTTTTGATCTTGTCGAGTTTATCGAGATTCTCTATTTTTTCGAGCGCCTTTATGCGTGATTGCACAAGGCCGGCCAATCTCGCTTTGGCGCGGAAACGGTTTATGAAGATTTCGGTCTCCTTGCGTTTTTTCTCGTCATTGATTCTTGTTTTTTCGTGTATCTCTTCTTCTTTGAGTATTTGCTCGTAGTACTTGTCTGTCGCGCCCTGTATCTTTTTGATTTTCTTTCTGTGAATGCCGGCGATATGCGTTACAACGCTGTCCATGAACATGCGGTCATGCGTAATCAGCAGAAGTTCATTTTTCCATTGGCGCAGAAAGGAGCTCAGCCAGCGGATTGATATTATATCAAGATAATTTGTCGGCTCGTCAAGCAGCAGCGCGTCCGGGTCCGATACGAGAACCTTTGCGAGATTAAGGCGCAGCTGGTATCCGCCGGAAAGCTCGGCCGGAGGGCGCGCCATTGTTTCGGCAGTGAACCCGAGTCCTGAAAGGGTTTTTTCAACGATCCATTTGCCGTCCATGGAATGTTCCGGCAGTCCCTTCATTCCCTCCTCAATAACCGTAGGCGCGCTGAAGCTGATGTGCTGTTTCAGGTAACCGAGCGAGTAGTCCTTTGGAACCGATACCGTGCCCGAATCGGGAACGTCCTCTCCTGTTATCATACGCAGAAGCGTTGTCTTTCCGTGTCCGTTTCTTCCCACAAGGCCTATGCGTTCGCCCCTGTTGAGGTTCAGGCTTACCTGGTCAAAGATTGTCTGTGCTCCGAAAGATTTGGATAGATTAATTATTTTTATCATGTTTATTTTGCTGAATCTTAATTGAATATCACTGTTCTGTTGTTGATGACAAAAATGCGGTCCTCAAGCGCGAGCTTGAGCGCGCCGGAGAGGGTCTTTTTTTCAACATCCTTGCCGGCCTGCACCATGTCTTTGACCTCAAGCCTGTGATTCACGGGAATTACATCCTGCGCTATTATTGGCCCCTCGTCAAGGTTCTCTGTCACAAAGTGGGCTGTCGCGCCTATTACCTTGACCCCGCGGTCATGAGCCTGCTGGTATGGATTTGCCCCTATGAAGGCCGGCAAAAACGAGTGGTGAATATTTATTATGCGGTTGGGAAAATGCCGCACAAAATCGCCGGATAGTATGCGCATATATTTTGCCAGTATGATGTAGTCGGGCGAGTGATTGGAGATTTCCTCTATTATTTTTTTTTCGTGCTCGCCGCGCTCAAGTCCCTCGTGCGATATGAAGCGGAATGGAATGCTGAAGTTTTCGGCGAGGTCTTTCAAAACAGCGTGGTTGCTTATAACTGCCCGTATATCGGCGTCAAGTTCGCCGTAGTGATGCCTGAGAATCAGGTCGCCGACGCAGTGATGTTCCTTTGTTGCCATAATGACTATGTTTTTTTTCTTGCGTTCAACAAGTGAAATGCTTGCCGAGCTCAGGGCTGCTCTGAGCCCGGCAAGCATTTCATCTTTATTAATATCGCCGGAGAATTCGGTGCGCATAAAGAAATGGTTTGTGGTTTTGTCCACAAACTCATCATTGCTTATGATATTGCACTCATGCTTGTACAGTACGCCGGTTACCTTGTATACAATGCCCGCCTCATCGCGGCAGTCGATAAGAAGAATATGAGTTTTCATTTGCTTTCCATTTTGTGATTTATGTATGATTTTATTTACAAGGCCCCGCAGTCAAGCAAAATCATTCATAATGCCGTCAAGAATCTCCCAGTTGAGTTCATTCCGTCTGCCAAAACGAGTCAGCGCGAAATCGTACTTTACCGGGTCATCGGGGCACAGCCGCCTAAAGCCCGATGTTATCTCTAAGGCTGTCAGGATGTCGGCGCCTGCACGCGAAGTGAATCCGTAAAATTTGCCGAAGTGGTACATGTGTGTGTCGAGCGGCACTATGAGTTTGGGCGTATATGAATTTTTCCACCCGCCGGGGTCAACCTCGTCGCTGCGTATCATCCATCGTAAAAAAAGATGCAGTCTTTTGCAGGCGCTTTTAAGCGCGGGATCAGGAAGCAGGCTGCTTTTATTGGATCCTGAAGGTTTTTTAAGTTTTGCCGCAAATCCGGTAAGGGCCTCGTGTACGGTTTCATGCGTGTTTTTATATCCGTCATCAAAACAAGCCTCGAGAGAGCCGTATTCGGATAGCGTGATTTTTATGCCGTGCAAAAAATCCGCCAGTTCGCTGTCTGTGGTGAAACGGTGCTTGAATCCTGAGAATATTTTTTTAAAATCTTTTTTGGCGTGCGAATCAATGAAGCTGTATGGGGACGCTCCCATAGGGGAGAGTACGGATGAAACGCTTTTTAAAATCTGCGCGACTCTCCCATAGGCGAGCGAGGCCGCTATGAGGCCGGCTATCTCGCGGTCTTTTTTGTGTTTGTACGCAAAGAGAAATTCAAGCGGGTCCGGAGAAACCAATTCTCTTTTGTTGTAACTGTTATATACGCTGTCTAATATTTCACGGGATATTTTTTTCATGGAAAGCCTGCTTTTATTTTTGTGTTCCTGTCAATAGGAAAAATTATTCGTTTCAAATCAAGAATAATTTCAGTAATTGAGTCTGCTATGCTTTGATAATTTTTCGTATCATTAAATTGTACATGCCCCAAAAAAAAGAGTAGACAGCCTTAAATGCTGTGCCAAAAACGCGCTATGAAGATCGTAATTGATGAAGCCAGAAAAAAACTCACCGGGATCGAGTACCTGGGAAAGCGCCGCAGCGGCGAAATACCCGAGCCTTCCATGAACGAAACCATTCCTATGAAGATTACTCACATTGAGCCCGGACGCGTTCT
>JAITPE010000161.1 GCA_031289575.1 Spirochaetia bacterium
TTGGAACCCGTCCTCCTGAAGCATCGGCTTTTCGCGGGCAAGGTATTGATCGTTTATGTTGCCCGGCAGGTCGGCAAGACCACGCTGGCGCAACGAGTGCTGGCGAAGTAACCATCCCCGGCAGAGCCGGTGGATTTTCCGATTTGTTTAATGGAGCATTGTTTCCATTCAGATTTCATTTCCAACCTCCATTTTCTTTTAGCCGTTTCTGCATCTGTTTCAAAGTGTCAAGGTATGCCTTTTCTACTTCGGACAACTCATCGGAAGTTAGCGTTTTATATGTCTCGTATTCGCGCTGCGCTTTCTCTCCCGCTGCTTCGTGGCTGACGCTGCCGGCGTTTTCCAAAACACCCACGCCGAAATCGCGGGAGAAATTATCAAGGGTTTTCAGCCAGTCTTTCATGTATATCGGTTCGTGCCTTTCGGCTTTGAGTTCTGCCATATCGAAAAATGCGTTGACCATTCGGCGCAGTGCGAACTTTTTCGCTCGCCCGAATGTCGCGGATTCGTTCGAGCAGTTCTTTCCAATAAACCCCGCCCCATTCCGCTATAGCCTTTGTCAATAGGAAAAACGTTATTTGACCAAATCAACGCCGGTAGCGATTTAAAATTAGGGGTCAGAGCCACTCTTCTGGCCTCGGGGCGGACTGTGCCAATTCGGTGCCAAGCACAACAGCATAAACTTAAGGAATCAATGAAGAAAATAACCGCAAAGTCAAAGAAGTCGCAGAAGGTTTTTAGGTCAAAATTTAACTTTTTCCTTCCTTATTCGACTTATTCAACTTCGTGGTTAAAAATTCTTTGTTTGCCCCCTAAAAATAATTTGCTACCTCAACGCCTCCCGTAGCGGTCGCAATAACCGCCCCTACGGACGGCTCTACTTCAAAAACAAAATCCCCCACTTGATTTTACTTCTTGACAAACTGTCCGCTTTATTTTTCCCTTTTTCCTTAACATATATAATCTGACGGAGGTGGATCTATGTATGAGGTAAATGCGCCTTTTAACAACAATCAGGCAGAACGGGATTTGCAGAAGCAGTTCTGCAAAAGCCCGAGTGTTATTATAACATACGGCGGCGTTGATTATACTTTTGAATCAGTACCAGAAAGTACGGTAACGGCAAGTATTGGTAACAGTGGTGGTCCTTTTTATCATTCAAGCGGAGTAGGTATCACTATCAGTGTTCAGGTTGCGTCATTCTGGATTGGCGAATCATAATCTTTTCTAAATTTTATTTTTCCTTTCAGTTCCTTGATGTTTTTCCTTTTTCTATTATCAACATATTCCTTTAAGGCTGTTTCAATTAATTCCCTCTTGGTGGAAATAGCTTGAGAGTACTTAAAGGCTTTTCCTCCTGTGCATGTTCTGCACTGACAAAGCAATCTATAACCGCAGATACGTTTTTCGTCAATTAAAACTCAGCATAGTAAAAAAAATAAAAAATAAATAATAAATAAATCTAAAAAAACTTGACATAGTTGTAAAGCAATTTTAGACTGATAAAGACTTTACAACACTGTAAAGTTTTTTAAACTAAAAATATATAAAAATAAAGGAGATCACTATGGCAGTATTCTATCGAAGATTACCAAAATTCGAGTATCTGCAGCCCGACAGCCTTGAAGAGGTTCTTTCGCTTATGTCGGCAAACAGGGAGAAGGCAAAAATTGCGGCGGGAGGAACCGATTTAATCGTACAGCTCCGAAGGAGAGAGATTCCTACTCCCGATTATGTACTTGATATTAAAAAAATATCACTGTTAAAAAATTTAACGGCGGATCAGCAGGGGCTGAAAATCGGCGCGCTGGTACCCATAGCGGAAATCGCCGCGTCCGAAAGCGTTAAAAAAAACTTTCAGGCGCTGGCTCAGTCGTCCATAAACATAGCCTCGCCGCAGATACGCAACAGGGCGACCTTTACCGGCAATATATGCAACGCGGTTCCCTCGGCCGACAGCGCGCCGCCGCTGCTTGTGCTTGACGCGTCCGTCAAGCTCAAGAGCGTTAAGGGCGAGCGCAGCGTCCCCATTGCCGAGTTCTTCACCGGGGTGCGCAAAACAGCAATATCGCCCGATGAGATTGTTACCGAAATTTTTGTTCCGCAGCCGGCTTCCGGCGCTAAGTCAATCTATCACAAGCACTCACAGCGCCACTCAATGGACTTGGCCCTTGTGGGCGCGGCGGTCTACAGCATTAAAGAGGGCGATACATGCCGCGAAATAAGAATCGCGCTCGGCGCTGTCGCGCCTACGCCCATGAGAGCGGCAAAGGCCGAAAAAATACTCAGCGGGCATAAGGTGACGCAGCAGCTCATAGACGAGGCGGCGCACTCCGCGGCAGCGGAATGCAGCCCGATTGACGACCACAGGGCATCGGCCGAGTACAGGCGCGACATGGTACAGGTGCTTGTAAGGCGCGCGCTTACAGAAATTCTTTTATAGGAGAGACATCATGAAAAAAATAAAAATAACAGTAAACGGCAAAGACTACGAGGCCGATGTAAAGCCGCACGAAACTCTCCTTGAGTTTATACGCGAGGACCTTGGCCTTGCGGGAACAAAAGAGGGATGCAGCGTGGGCGAATGCGGAGCCTGCACCGTCATCATGAACGGAAAAACAGTTAACTCCTGCCTTGTCCTTGCCGCGGAGGCTGACGGCTCATCGGTAATTACAATAGAGGGTTTGGCCGACGGAGACAATCTCCATCCAATACAAGAGGCGTTTGTCGAAAAGGGAGGCCTGCAGTGCGGTTTCTGCACGCCTGGAATGATTCTTTCAACCAAGGTACTGCTCGACAGCAATCCGAATCCGTCAGATGAAGAAATAAGCAAGGGGCTTGAAGGCAATTTTTGCCGCTGCACAGGCTACATAAAAATATTCGAGTCGGTGAGAGACGCCGCTCAAAGAATAAGGGGGTAAATCATGAGCGATTTTTCAGTTATAGGAAAACGTGTCCCGCGAATCGACAGCAAAGAAAAGGTAATGGGACAGGCAAAATACGCGGCGGACTATTCCCTGCCGGATATGCTGTGGGCAAAGACTGTGAGGTCTCCGTATGTTCACGCAAAAATTCTTAACATTGATACAAGCAAGGCGGAAAAACATCCGGGAGTAAAGGCCGTAATAACGGCGAAGGATTTCGGCGGATGGCATTTCGGTTTTATGCCTACAACAAGAGACGAGCATCCTCTCGCGCTCGACAAGGTGCGCTACCTTTACGAGGCCGTAGCCGGCATAGTTGCCGTTGACGAGGAAACAGCCGAAGAAGCATGCTCGCTTGTAAAGGTTGACTATGAGGAATTGCCGGCGGTGTTTGACCCGGAAGAGGCGATGAAACCGGGCGCTCCTGTTATTCATGATTACAGGCCGAACAATATGAGCGTTGAGTACCACTGGAATTTCGGCGACGTTAACAAGGCATTCGATGATTCTTATTTTGTTCATGAAGACAGGTTCGCTACAGGAAAGGTCATTGTAGGATTTCTGGAACCGCCCGCGTCGCTCGCGTACTATGACCCGTCCGGTCACATCACGGTATGGGCCGCGAAGCAGAGCCCCTATTTTCACTACAGGCATATCGCCGACTGCTTTAAGCTTCCGCTCAGCAGGGTGCGCGTAGTGCAGCCATTTATCGGAGGAGGTTTCGGCGGAACCAAGAACGATACAATCGCGGGCGATATGATAGCGATCATGGGTTCTAAAAAAACAGGCAAGCCGGTTAAATTTATATACAGCCAGGAAGAGGTTCTGACTACCTGCCGCAGAAGGCACAATATGATTGTGTACAGCAAAATGGGGGTAACAAAGGACGGCATTCTCACCGCGGTAGAACACAGGGTTGTCGCGAACGGAGGAGCGTATACCGCCATTAGTCCGCTCTCTATGTACCTCGCGAGCTTTATGACAACACTGCCGTACAAGCTGCCGAATTTCAAATATGACGGGTACAGGGTCTTCACCAACAATCCCGTGTCCGCGGCTATGCGCGGACACGGCGTAACCCATACGCGTTTTGCGTGTGAACTGCAGATGGATATGATAGCCGAAAAGCTGGGGCTCGATCCGGTGGAGATCCGCATGCGCAACGCGATAGACAATCCCAAGCGCGGAGATGTTTACACAACAGTAAACGGAGTCACACTCAAAACATGCGGTATCAAGGAGGCCCTGCAAACAGTTGTATCTGATGAGTTGTGGAAAAATAAAAAATCAATCGAAAAGCTATCCGGTTCCGTATCATGGGGAGTCGGACTCTCGGGCACATCTTACCTTGGCGGCGCAAGGCAGCTGGGCCATCAGTCATGCGGAGCCATTGTAAGGATTTGTGAAGACGGCACCGTTAACTACCTCACGGGAGCTACGGACTGCGGACAGGGATCGGATACCGGCCTTTCAATGATTGTGGCCGAAACCCTTGGCGTGCGCTATGAGGATATCGATATAAAACGGGTTGATACGGCGTACACTCCGGTTGATCCGGGAAGCTACGGAAGCCGTGTCGCCGTACTCGCGGGACAGGCCGCCATTCACGCGGCCCAGGACGCGAAGAAGCAATTGCTCGAGGCGGCTGCAAAGGCCTGGAAGGTAAAGCCGGATGACATTGAGATTAGAAACTCTGTGTGTTTTCTTAAAAGCAATCCGGACCAAAACATGTCCTTTGACAAGCTTTCGAAAATCGCCTGCTACGAGGGCTCCGGCGCCGTTATAATAGGAACCGGCTATTCGGGCTACGGAATCGAAAAGCTCGATTTCAGCAAGGGCACTGGAAACGGAGGAATATCGTACAGCTTTACATCTCAATCGGTAAAGCTTGGGGTCGATATGGAAACCGGAAAGATTGATGTCCGGGACTTTTTGATAGCCCACGACTGCGGAAGGCCGCTGCATCCGATAACATGCGAATCGCAAAACGAGGGCGGAGCCATTCAGGGATTGGGACAGGCCATCTACGAGGAATTTGTGATGGATCATGGGCATACAAGGAACAGCAGTTTTCTTGATTACAAAATGCCGCGCTCAACCGACATTCCAAAGATCAGGATCGTTGATATTATTACCGATGACCCTGACGGCCCGTACGGCGCAAAGGAGGTCTCCGAGGGAAGTCATGTGAGCACGCCTCCTTCTGTAATAAGCGCCATACACAGCGCGACCGGAATTTGGTTTAAGGAACTGCCGGTCACGCCGGAGAAAATAGTAAAGGCTCTCAAAAAAGAAGGCAAATGGCTGGGCGA
>JAITPE010000201.1 GCA_031289575.1 Spirochaetia bacterium
CCTCCGCTTCCTTAAATTGTAAGTACACCTTAGTAGAGCTATGAATTTTTGGCAAGTTGTTTTTTCCGAAATTTAAGTTTTAGGACAGTCTGAAACGGGGGTTTCGCGTTGTGTGTCCTTGAGTTCCGCGGGGCACGAATATTCGTGGAAAAGCAGTAAGGCCAATATAAACGATGCGCAGCAGTGTTTATATTGGATTGTAAAGGCAAAATCCCTGCTCCTCTTTATAAGAGGGGCAGGGTAAAAATAAAAGGCTTACATCCTCCTCACGCAGAATAGCGATCTCCTTACAGGAATTTTTGTGACAATAATTAAGTAAAAACACAATCAGGGATTTTTCCTATAGGCTTGATTGCAACCTTTTCTTTGCCGCCTCTGTCTTTAAGGTTATCGAAAAGGATAAAATTATGATTATAGCGGCAATTATTCTGGCATCATATCTCATCTGTTGCTTCACGGCCTTCAGAATCATCAAAGGCCTCCGGCAGCCATAGGCATAAAAAATTTGGATTGACAGAAGCATCTTTTTGTGGAATAAAGCCGTATTTTTGCAGGAGTAACAATATGGAGTCAGTTCCATCCAAAGCCGCCCAGATCATTATAAGCGTTATACCCATTGTGGGTATTGTAATGGGTTCAACCGTAATTTTTTTCTACCTTTTGTGGAACCACAAACAGCGCATTAAAATAATAGAAAAAGGAACTTACAAAAAGTCCGATTTTGATATAGATGTGTTCAGCATACTGTCGGGCCTTATTCTTTCGAGCCTTGGGGTAAGCCTTGTTGTGTTTTTCCTTATCAAAGAAGGGTTTACGTACGGAGTGCTCAGCGGACTGATTCCGCTCGCGATAGGAATCAGTTTTATCATATTCTTTATTCTAAGATTGAAGTTTTTCAGGCAGTAATGGATGAACAAAGAAACGATGAACAAATCGTTAGGCAGATTCTCTATGGCGACACCGAAGCATTCAGAGTAATTGTAGGGCGTTATCAGAAACAAATTTTCAATATGGGTTTCAGATTTTTCAGGAACGAAAACGACGCGTACGATTTTGTTCAGGAAGTTTTTATCAAGGCTTTTCAAAAGTTGGGCTCATTCAGGGGATTATCGCCTTTTCGTTTTTGGCTGCTTAAAATAGCCTACAATACCGGCATCAACAGTGTTAAGGCCTACAAAAGCACCAGTCCTATTGATGATGTCGCCATACCGTCGGCGGAAAAGAGCCCTGAAGAAAAGCATCTGAATGAGGAGCTGCGCAAGCTGCTTTTAGACGCGGTAAACACTCTTCCGGAACGCTATAGAATATGCGTTGACTTTTATTTTTTTTACGGACTTTCGTATAACGAAATAAGCTCTATGACGGGCTTTCCGGTTAATACGATTAAGTCCAATGTTTTCAGAGCAAAAAAAGAACTGCGGGACCTTTTGTCGGGAACCATTGCGGAGGATTATTATGAATTGTGAAGATCATATCAGCCATTACCTTAAACGGGAAAGCATTGACCGTTTGCCTTTTTTGGTCAAAATCCATCTCCTGTGGTGCGGGAAATGTAGAAGGGAAATACCCGCGCTGCGGAAAAATCTTGCCGCGTACCGCGGCATTTTTCCGTATGCCATGAAGCGGGACATGAGCGATTCCATAATGCGCTCCGTTTGTAAGATGCTTCCATACAAACGGGGTGCGGTATCCGAGTCAAAATGGATTATCAGCGGATGTATACTTCTCGGCAGCATTTTTCTCATGCCATTCAATAATTCCATGCAGTGGGTCAGGGACAGTTTTGGCGAATTTTTTGATATCCCCTTAACTATAGTAATGGGCATGGCTATCTCGCTCTATATCACGCTTTTCGCCGCTTCTCATTTAAAAAACTTCGGCCTGCGCTCCAAAATCGACCGCATTCTGGCAAAAGAGGCGCAATAGTACGCGCAAAAATCATAGGCGCAGGATTAGCCGGGGCCGAGGCCGCACTGCAGTTGGCAAACGAAGGCATAGGCGTTGACCTGTACGAAATGCGGCCGGCGGCAAAAAGCGGAGCGCATAAAACCGAAAATTTCGCCGAGCTTGTATGCTCAAACAGCCTGGGTAATCTTGACCCTTCCATCGCGCAGGGATTTTTGAACAATGAACTTCTTGAAAACGGTTCCTTTCTTATAAAAACCGCGCTCGAATGCCGGGCGCCGGGCGTTGATTCCCTTGTGCTCGACAAAGAGCTGTTTTCCAAAAAAATAACCGGACTCATATCCGGCAAGAGCGAAATAAAAATCATACGCAGGGAGGTTCAAGATATTGATGCCCTACCTTGCATAATCGCAACCGGGCCGCTGACCTCAAAAGCGTTGTCCCAAAAAATAGCCGCAGACTTCGGAAGCGAAAACTTTAGTTTTTTCGATGCGGCTGAACCGGTTGTCGCGGCAGAGTCTATTGATTTTACAAAAGCATTTCAGTCTCCGCGTTTTTCGCTCCGCACTGCGACATCCTGTCGGGAGGATACCGGCTGCATATACTGTCCCATGAACTCCCAGGAGTTTGATGATTTTTACAATATCCTCACAAGCGCTCCGCGTGTGGAACTAAAGCCATTTGAAGATACCGCGGCTTTCTTTAAATCTCACCCGCCCATAGAACTGCTTGCCGTCCTTGGAAAGGATGCGCTCATTGCGCGCACGTTGCCGCCTTTGGAGGGCAACGCGCGCGCCCTTGTTCATCTAAGGCAGGACGATATGCACAGCGGCATGTATCACATCAGCGGCTTCCACAGCAGCCTAAAATGGGGCGCGCAGCAAAAACTGATTCATTCCATTCCGGGACTTGCAAAAGCGGAGATACTTGCCTATGGAGTAACCCACAAAAACACCTTCATCAAAAGTCCGGCGCTTTTATCCGAAACGCTCGAAAGCAGAACGCGGCCCGGACTTTTCTTTGCCGGACAAATTGCCGGAACCGAGGGCTACAGCGAGGCAATAGCAACAGGCTTTCTTGCCGGAAAAAACGCGGCCTGCTTTATAAAAGGGCGTCCCTTTTATAAGCCGGCCGCCGGCAGCATGGCAGGGGCGCTTGCCCGCTATATAAGTTTCTCCGGGCACAGGTTTTTTCAGCCGGTAAAGGCATCGTGGGGTATTATTCCGCCTACAGTATCTCCACCCTGCTGCCGGTGTTAACTGTAACCTCTCCGATTATGGCGGCCTTTTCTCCAGCAGTCTTTAAAGCGGCAACGAGGGACTGGCTTGCAGTCTTATCTGTAACCAAAATCATCCCTATGCCCATATTAAAGGTGGTGAACATCTCTTTATCCGCTATATCGCCAAGGCTCTGAATCACGCCAAAAATATCGGGCGTTTTAAATGAGGATCTGTCAATCACTACAGATGTATCGTTTGGAAGAATGCGCGGAATATTCTCATGGAAACCGCCGCCGGTTATATGCACGATTCCCTTTACCGGGATGCCTTCTTTTAAAACAGCAAGCAAGGCTTTAACGTATATGCGGGTCGGTTCGAGCAGTACGGCGCCAAGGGGCTTGGCAAACCCGGGAAGATTTTGGCCGGGGCTGTATCCCTTGATATCAAAAAACAGCTTTCTCACCATCGAATAACCATTGCTGTGAATGCCCGAAGACTGCAGGCCTATGACCGTATCGCCCGCGTGTATTTGCGAACCGTCAATGATTCGTTCCCTGTCAACAACCCCTACAGCGAAGCCGGCTATATCGTATTCATCATCCGCCATTATTCCGGGATGCTCCGCTGTTTCTCCGCCAACAAGCGAGCAGCCGGCGCGTTTGCAGCCATCGGCAACGCCCTTTACCACATCAACAAGTACATCCTCGCGCAGCTTTCCGCACGAAATATAATCCAAAAAGAAAAGCGGTTCCGCGCCCGATGTTATTATATCGTTCACGCACATCGCAACCGCGTCAATGCCGATAGTATCGTGCTTATTCATTTTTTTCGCGATCTGCAGTTTTGTGCCTACGCCATCGGTTCCGGAAACAAGAACAGGGTCTTTCATCCCTCGGAAGCTGCCGTCGAAAAGCGCGCTGAAACCGCCGATTCCGGTTATAACACGCTCTGAAAATGTCGCCTTGACAATCGGCGTGATTTTTTTTACAAAGCTGTTTCCGCCCTCGACATTAACCCCGGAATCCTTATATGTAAGTCCCATTAGCTTTCCTCCAGCGGGTGATTCAATAGTCCGGCTGCCGATTTGTCAATCACTAATGGCGGCTAAAAAAGTTCTTGAAAAATAATATATGCTGAATATTTGTAACAAAAAAGGAGTCCAACGTGATTATAAGCGATATTCAACGCAACGGTACAGAAATTATACGTGTAGAGGTTTCCGAATTTAAGGGCAGGGAACTCATCAACATGCGGATATGGTATTCCTCTATCGACCAGAATTCAGGCGAGCAGGTATACAAGCCCACTCAAAAAGGATTTGCTCTTAATATTGAAAAATTCGGCGATTTGAAAGATGCTGTCGCGCGCCTTGAGCAATTTATATCCGACAGAAGCCTCGGCATTCAGCCGGAGCAGTTTAAAGAGGCTGTCTTAACGGAATCCGGCGCGCCGGAACCGCAAGAAGATGCAGATCTAGACGAAAATGACAAACAGGCTTAAACGCCTAAGGGGGACTTATGCTAAAAAATATTTTGTTTGTACTGATGGCCGCGGCTGTTGCCGGCTGCGGAACCAGCCAGCAGCAACAGGGAACAGCTGCGGATGTTGTTGATGAACACGCTGATTTTTTGAAAAAAAACGAATCCGCGAATGAACTTTTCCGTGTTCTTATTTCCTCCGAGAGATATGAGACCGCCCAAATGCGCGGCGAACGCAGCATAGCGCGTTCTGAAGATAAAGGCGGCGACAAATACATATCTTCCGAAATAGAACAATTCAATATGATAGATGAGGTATGCGAGGCTGTTTTTTCCATACAGCTTTATCCTGACAGCGGCAAGCTTAGTAAAATACGTACTCAAAAAACAACATCTCTTACAGAAATAGATAAACTGCTTATTGATGATGTTCAGCGCTGGACCTTCAAATTTCCCTTAAAAAGGGTAGATCCTACAAGATTCAACATAAGGTACCGCGTTGTTTTGAAAAAAACCAAGACCGAAAGCGAAATACTCAAAGAGATCCAGAGAAGAGCAAGGGAAGGAGGCTGATTTTTTTCTTGAAAGAGGCCGGCAAACAGATAAAAAAATATGCAAAATAAACTGTAAAACACTTGACTAAAATTACACTATAATTCATATCGAAT
>JAITPE010000203.1 GCA_031289575.1 Spirochaetia bacterium
GTCCCTTTACAATAAAGCTGACCTTGTAGTTCATTCCCTCATGCGCGTTAACAATTGCCGGGCCGAACTTTTTCCACACCGCGCGCTGAGAAATATCAAATAATATATCATGATTATTGCTGTCATAGAATGTTATTGTGAAAAAAACCCGGTTGATGTTCCGCAGCTTGAGCGTCATGGTCACGCTTTTGTCAATGTACCCGTCTACCGCGGAAGCGATATCCGAAAGCGTTTCGGGCTGATTTTGCTGTGCCGGCACAGACACAGACAGAGCGCAAAAAAGAGCGGACAAAAGAACGCGTTTTTTTAACATTCCTGTTTTCATTAAACCTCTGGTTTCTTTTTAAACAAGGACTTGATGCGGCCTATAACCGACTTCTTTTCGCCTTGCCCGCTTCCGTTTTGTTCAGGAAGACTGAAATTTTCTCCATACTTTTCGCTGTAGTACTGCAGGCGTTTTTCAAGCGAACTCTTACGCATGGGTTTCTGTTTGGCGGTCTTAACTTTTTTGAAATCCTTACGTTCCTTACGTTCTTCCTTCTGCGGTTTATCATACGGTTTATCGTCTTGCTTATCGTACGGCTTATCGTATTTTTTATCGTATTGTTTATCGTACGGTTTATTATCGGCAGTTTCTCTCTTCGGCTGTTTTCTCTTTTCGGGTTCCGCTGTTCTTGCCGGCTGTTCTTTTTTTACAGCGCGTTTCGCGGCGTGACTTTCGCCGCTCCAGTCGGCGGGGTCGCGCAGTTTGCTTTTTTCTAAATTAAAGTATTTGCCCTTGCTGCTATCGGCGGCGAAAAGGCTGTCATCGGCCCAGGAGATTGGTATCTTCATATCTATAAAGTTTTCGATGGCCTCAAGGCCGTACACATATCGCTCGCAGGCGAGCGATATTGCCCTGCCTGTTTTTCCGGCCCTCGCTGTGCGGCCTATTCTGTGGACATAGTTTTCGCAGTCTTCGGGGATGTCATAGTTTACCACGAGTTCCAGGTCATCAATGTGCAGTCCCCTCGCTGCGACATCGGTCGCGACAAGGACAGGAATCTTGCCCGATTTCATGTCATCGATAGTCTTGAGCCTTTTTGCCTGCGGAAGGTCGCCGATAATGTATTTTGACTTGAACCCGTTTATCTCGAGCCTGTGGGAAACCTCGAACGCGGCCTGTTTTGTATTGGTGAATATGAGCGCGTTGCGCGGATTGGCCTTGCGCAGCAAGCCAATCAAAAGATTTATCTTTTCTGTGCGGCCGACATGATACAGTTCCTGGGTTATGCCGTCCACCGTGAGAGTTTCGGGATTGATTGTAATGTCGGCCGGATTGTTCATGTATTCCCACGCAACCTGGCGCACCCCGCTGTTCAGCGTAGCGCTGAACAGCATGGTGTGGCGCTCATCCTTGGGCTTCATCTTTTTAAGCATTTTGCGTATATCGGGCAGGAAGCCCATATCAAACAGCCTGTCGGCCTCGTCTATAATGAGTATGTCTATTGCGTGAAAGTCAAGCTTTTTGGATTGGTTGAGGTCTATGAGCCGGCCCGGGGTTCCCACTATAATATCAACCCCTTCCTGAAGAAGTTTCTCCTGCTTTTCGTACCCTACCCCGCCGTAAAAACTCGCGATTTTAAAATTGAGATACTTCCCCAACAGCTCCGCTTCCTCTTCTATTTGAACGGCGAGTTCCCTTGTGGGAACTATGGCAATGGCCTTGCTCCTCTTGGCGTTCTCGGCTAAGAAGAGCTGAAATACCGACACGATAAACGCGGCGGTTTTGCCGGAACCGGTTTGAGATTGAACAAGAACATCTATATTTTTAAGCGTCTTATCCAGCGTTTCTTCCTGCACAGGCATACACTGCGAGTACCCGGCCTCTTCAATTCCCTTGAGCAGGTTTTCATCTAAATTCCATTCTCTGAATTTCATTCTTCACTCCACATAAATTTCTCCGGGCTTTTGAATATGGATGACTCCGCTTTCGTATAAAAAACGGATCACTCTCACTATTTCCTTTCTGGAATCCTCGGCGTCCGCTTTGCGTATAGCGCCCATTTTATCCATATTTTCAAGCAGATCGGTAGCCCGGTTTCGGCTCATATTGCGCAAAAATTTGAACCGTATATCATCGTCAGAGCCCTTGAGCGCCGCGGCTATGAGCTGATCGTTGTTTACCTCATCTATTAAAATGCGCATGTCGTTATTTGTGAGATTGTTGACGGTTTCAAAGCTTATTATTTTTTCGCGTATGTTTTTGGATATATCCGGAAGCGCGCCGTCTAAATTCTTCATCAGTTTTTTCTCATCGTCATCGGTCATGTAGTTCATGATTTCAACGAGCGAGGCGATGCCCTCTGTTCCAAATCCTTTTTTGACATTTTCTACATACTGCTCGTACTTGTCCTTGAGCCTTCCGACCAGATCGAGTACGGCCTCCTGCGCGACAGAATCCAAGTGAGCCATCCTGACGGCGATCTCTTTTGTGGTTTTGGCCGGAAACAATTTGAGTACAGCCGCCGACACTGCAGGCGGAATGTACGAAAGGATTACAGCCGTCATTTGCGGGCTCTCTTTTTGAATCAGCATAAAGAGTATTTCAGGATCGGCGTCTTTGAAAAAGTCAAATTCTTTTTCAAAGTCTTTGGCCGACAGTTTCTTGAGTATTTGTGAGGATTTATCGGCGCCGAACGCCTTTTCAAGTATTTCTCTCGCGCTTTCCTTACCGGCTTCAAGGGAACCGGAGTTTCTTTTGATCGAGAGAATGAAATCTCCTATGAGGTCGTCTTTTTCTTCCGGATCAAGGCGGCCTATTTTTGCGATTTCTACAGTTATCGTTTCGATGCTTTTTTCATCAAGATGCTTGAGTATGTCGGATGCCCTCTCGGGCCCAAGAGCGACAAGTAATGCAGCCGCGCGTTCCGTACCTGTCATTTCGTCAATATGCTTCATTATTTATATTATGCCTCTGCCGAAACTGGTGTTGTTTCTTCCTGCTTCGGCCGAAGCTGTTCTTCTTTTTGTTTATGATATTTTTTTGATTTTTCAACAGGATGTATAACCGGAACCGGACAAGCCTCAACGCATTTCATGCAGGCCGTACATTTTTCGTAGTCGATTGACGCGCAAAAGTCCGCAACGGTTACGGCCCCCTCGGGACAGTTCTTTTCGCAGAGCTTGCAGCCCGTACACCCGGCAGGGCAGCCCTTTCTCATTACAGATGTCTTCTCTTTGTTTTTGCACATAACCCACACATCGCGGCCTTCGGGTATGAGCGATATGATGCTCCTTGGACACGCGGAGACGCAGTTATTGCAGCCCGTGCATTTTTGCTCGTCCACTACAGGTATGCCGTTTGCTCCAACGCGGATAGCGCCGAAGAGGCAGGCCGCGGCGCAGTCTCCGAAGCCGAGGCAGCCGAATGTGCAAACCTTTGGGCCGTTCATGACGGATACCGCGGCATAACAGCTTTTGGGCCCGCTGTACGAGAAACGTTCAAATGTAACATCGGCGCCGCCGTGGCAGTGAACGCGGGCCTTGAGCGGAACAAGACTTTCGGACGGCTCGATTCCCATTATGGCGGCTATTTTTTTCATGGCTTCACTGCCGCCTACAGGGCATAGTGAAATTTCGCGGTTCTCGCCGACAATTTTAGCGGCGTATCCCGCGCAGCCGGGAAAGCCGCACGCCCCGCAGTTGGCTCCGGGCAGCGCCTCTACGATTTGCCCTATTCTTTCATCTTTCTCGACGTGCAGCTTTATTTTCGCGGCAGACAGGAGAAGGCCGAAAAAAACGCCGATCCCGGCAAGCGTGAGTACGGCCGGTATGGAAGGAAAGAAAGAGTCGAGCATAGATATAACTCCGGATATTTTAGAAAATATTATAAACCAGAACAAAATAATATCCGCTGCTTTGCAACCATTTTTCGTATACGAAAATCCTCTATAAAACAGCATTTTTTATGATAAGGGACTGCTGCATAATTTTAATTCGCTACTCTCTAAAAGGTAGCGATTTAAAATTAGGGGTCAGAGCCACTCTTCGCGTCGGGTGGACTGCGCTAATCAGATGCCAAGCACAACATCATAAACTTAAGGAATCAATGAAGAAAATAACCACGAAGTCAAAGAAGTCGCAGAAGGTTTTTAGGTCAAAATTTGACTTTTCCCTTCCTTATTCGACTTATTCGACTTCGTGGTTAAAAATTCTTCGTTTGCCCCCAGAAATAATTTGCTA
>JAITPE010000202.1 GCA_031289575.1 Spirochaetia bacterium
ATTTGCTTTATCTCTATCCGTTTTATAATACTCCGCAGGAAATGGAAGGGTTGCGTTTGGATGAAGATTTTCTACAGCAGGATTTCAATGTGGAACGATTTAAGGAATGCGCGGAGAAATTCCACTCCAAAGCATTAAGCAAACGGGTTGAAATACTACTGAAAAGTTATGATATATGATACAGTTACAACAAATACAATCTTTCTTTCCGGAACTGATACGGAATAATCCGGCACACCAGAAATACATGCTGAAAGAATACATACAGTTGATGATTCTTGATTATTTGTCAATCACTCCATACATAAAGAAAATGACTTTTATCGGCGGCACTAATCTGCGTTTGGTCAAGGGTATTGACCGGTTTTCAGAAGATTTGGATTTTGATTGCAAACAATTATCCGAACAGGACTTTACGGAAATGGCGGAGGGGGTATTGTTCTTTTTGCAGCGTTCCGGTTTGAGAGCGGAAACGAGAGAGAAAGAAAGCAAAAAACTAAAAGCGTTTCGTAAAAATATTTATTTTCCTGAATTGCTGTTCGAATTAGGTTTATCGGGCTATAAAGAAGAACGTTTTTTGATAAAGATTGAAAGCCAAGATCAGGGAGTAGACTACTTACCGGTCATGGTAAACATCAAAGGCTGCGGGTTCTTTTTCCCATTTCCTGTTCCATCCGATGACATTTTATGCGCAATGAAAATTTCCGCCTTGCTTTCCCGCCAAAAAGGACGTGATTTCTACGATGCAATGTTCCTGTTGTCTTTGGCGAATCCCAATTATGCTTATTTGACCCAAAAATGTGATATTCATAATTGGATAGAGCTCAAGGAGGCGCTTATTACATCACTTGAAAAAGTTGATTTAAAAAGAAAATCGCAAGATTTTGAACACCTGCTCTTCCAGAAAACCGGCAATAAGATTTTATTATTCAGGGATTTTATTGATGAGTATTCGCAATGATGACTATTTGACAATGCTTGAACCGACTCAGTGAAGGGTCTCGGAGTCGTCGGGGTAATAGTTCTTTCTTGCCCACTCGAGATCTTTTTTCTCTTCCGGAGTGAGGGAACTCATGCCCTGTCTTGCTATTTTTTCCAAAAGGCTGTCGATAAGATTCTTTGCCTTGATCTTTTTTTCGATCTGGCGTTTTTTCTTTTCAAGGCGTCTTTTTTTGAGAAAGGCCGATATTGGATTTTTTTGATTGGCGGTTTTTACGGCCGGCCGGTTTTGCTTTGAATGAAAAAATTTAAGGATTACAAAACCCGATATAAGGCCGCCGATGTGACCTATGTGGCTTATTCCTCCGCCGCCCGAGGCGGAATTGAGGGTTCCGAAAAATTCTATGAGGCCGAACATGATCACAAGGTATTTTATTTTTACAGGTATAAAAAAATAGAGCAGAACCTCGCGGTTAGGCCATGTCATTCCATAGGCCAAAAGAATTCCGTAAAGAGCGCCCGAGGCGCCGATGGTTGGAACCGGAGCGGTTGAAACAGTGGAATATATATAATAGTTCATGGCCGCAATGAAGATGCCCGCGCCGATTCCGCAGTAGATATAGTATTTAATAAAAAACTTGCTCCCCCAGATTTCCTCAAGCGAGCCGGCAAACATCCAAAGGGTCAGGAGATTAAATATAATATGCAGCCAGCCCCCGTGGAGAAACATGTATGTAAATATTTGCCATAGTTTAAATTCATGGACAAGGCCTTCGTGGGAAAGGCCGAATATTTGCTGCATGGTATAGCCATAAGAGCCTGCCGCAAGCTGTATAAGGAAAATCGCCCCGTTTATAATAAGAAGGCGTTTCACCATGGGAGTTATGGGGCCGCCGAATCGTATGTTGCTGCTACGGTTCATCATATGGTCATTATAGGAGAAAAGGATTCCTTTGTCAGTCTATTATTTTGATCCCCGGAAAATTAAATTGGTTTTTCCGATCGATATTTCGTCCCAGTCGTACAAAGGCTTTGGGCGAAGAAGTTTTGAGCTGTTTAGGTATGTTCCATTGTCTGATATAAGATCAAAGAGATAAAAAACACCTACGGTGTTTTTTATCTTGGCATGCCTTGCCGAGATTTGGCCGGCCGACAGTATTATGTCGCAGTCCTTGTCCCGGCCTATGATGGTTTCATTTTTTTGGAGGAGAAATTTTTTGGCTGTACCGCCTCCGTCTTTTTGTATAAGCCAGGCGTTGGAATAGCTGGGGCCCTCCGGAGGCAATTCGTCTTCATGTTCTTGCTCCGGCATGGTTTTTGCTGTTACGGATTTGCGTTCATTTTTTTCTGCCGGGCCCGTATAGTTCTCTTTTGCAGAGGGCCTTTTTTTGCCTTTCCTGTTCCGGAAGGCAAATATCAGACAAATAATAAGCGCAATAAAAAGAAGAACCAGCAGCGCCGTAAGAATGTACACGAGATGAAACCAAGGCAGATTGAATTCGCTTATGTCTTTGATGGATTCGCCGGCGAACCTTACCTCAAGCTTGTGCGTTTTATTGTCGCGTTTGAGAAGGCTGTGATAGCGGATGACGTATGTGTTTTTCAAAAAGGAGATGGGGACTCCGGATTTGTCCCCGGCCCAGAACGTTTTTCCTCCGGTAAGTTTTGCCATTCTTTCCGAGATATTTTTGCTGCCGGGCTTGCTGACGAAAAAAACCGGCGTTCCGCTTTCCCGCGAAAAGCCCGCTACGTCCTGTACTGTGACGCTGCTGCCCTCATCTATTCCATCGGTAAATACAATCACAGCCTTGTTTTTTGCACGCGCGTCATCAAGAAGCATTATGGCGTCATAGATGGCGTTGTACAGCAGAGTTTTTGTGCCCTGGCGCGAGATTTCTTCAATGGAAGATGTTATTTTATGCCTGTCGGAGCCGAAATTATCCAAAAGAACCACATCATCGTTAAAACG
>JAITPE010000218.1 GCA_031289575.1 Spirochaetia bacterium
GAAGGCTCTTTATGTCTTTTTTTACAGCTCTGCGTATAGCATTACCCATATGACACTCCGGACTAATATTAATAAAAAAAAGGCATTTTTGTCAATAAATATATGTTATATGTTTACATGGGAGGAAGCAGGGGAGATGTCTGAATCATGAAGTTCTATAGAGCTTCTTTCCAGTTATGCGGACAACCTCGTGAGTGGAGTTTTTCAACCTGTTCGTCATAGGTTAGGAATGGCTTAATCTGGCTCATAAAAAAACGTCCCCCCTGGGACACACTGCTATGAGGTGCGGGGGGTCCTGTTATATCTATATTTATATCAAAGACATAAAATGTCAAGCAATCCTTTGCCATTCCTCAAAAAATTACAAAAACAAAAAAATCTCTCAATAACGTTTCGTGTGGTGAGTCCTCAGACATCAAAAAATCCGCTTCGCTCCTTTTTTTGCTTGACACTTTCCTGTTCATAATACTTATTGAGCTAACGCATTAATTGCGTTGAGGAGAAACTGTGAGACTGGTTGCTTTAACAACGAATGAACATTTGCCGTTGCAAAAACTCAATACTGTTGCCGGCATAACCTTTGCCGTTGACTCTGCCTTTGCCGTTTCCTGTAAATCTTCTAATCATGCAAATCCTGATTCAGACAATGCCTCACCCCTTTGCAAACATAAATCCTCTGTCTGTGCTCCACTATAGAGTCGTCGCGACAGACAGACAGACAGACAGTTCTCTCCGCCTATTAACCAATAGAAACCCTTATTTTAAAAAACCGCAAAATCGTTTTAGTCTTTTTCATTCTATAGGCAAAAAAGCCGGAATATTCCTCTATGGGAACCCCGGCTTTTTTATATATTTTTCGGTGTTAGCGAAGCTAAACACCGGATTCCACCCCGTAGGGGCGGGTAAATCACTACCGTGATTACCCGCCTACGGCGGCGTAACACGGACAAAGGAATGTCCCATGAAAAAAAATAAAAACATAAAACAGAAAAGCATCAAGCAAAAGGCCCGGAAAATGGTCCTAAGCCCAATGCTGGCGACGGCTATGGCTTTCGCCCCGGCCGCGACAACATTGTCGTGCTTTGACGATAACAACCCGACCGGCACAACGCAAGAGCAGGAGGTCACAAAAACCGCTGTCCTGAACCTGGACGGAATCGATATCACGGTTGAATACAAAGCCCTGCCCTCTGACGCAGACCCAGCTTACTTGGCGTTGATACAGGACAACTTGGATTATATAACTAACAGTACTAGCGGCTCATATGTCGTTTTGAAAAATGATATGCATGCAGGATCATACAATTATAAAATCATCGTGGAATATGACAACATTGACGGTTTCAAAGGTCAACCGCTCAGCGGCACTGTGACAGTCAGCGAGGATTATCTTTCCAATCCTTTGAACGTCAGCTTTGCCGCCAATCTGCGCACTACGTTCACCACATCGCTAACGTTGCTGCGCTCGAAACAGCTGCAGCTTGCCGCTGCAATCAAGACCGCCCGCCAGCGTTCTTAGAGGGAAGGGGGAAGTCGCGTCTCCTCGTCATTGGTAGCCGTCTCGGCTGTTGCGAAGCGACAGACAGACGGCGCTCTGACCATGGGCAGTTGAATCTTGAATTCAGCCACTGCAATCTTGAATTCAGCGTTTCGTGTGGTGAGTCAACGCATTTACTGATTGACAAATAAATTACCTTATTTTATGGATAATCAGGGTAGGAGGAATGTTATGCTTACCGTATTTAACGTAGCCGATTATTTTTTAAGTTTGGTAGATACCGACAGCGGAGACAATATAACCAATTTAAAACTTCAAAAGTTGGTTTATTACGCGCAAGGGTTTCATCTCGCCATGTACAACAAACCGCTTTTTGCAGAAGAAATACAGGCATGGGAGCATGGCCCTGTAGTGCCGGTGCTTTATCAAAAATATAAAAAATACGGATCTGGAGCTATACCTGTGCCTACCGGCATAGATTTTGACATATATTCCGAAGAACAAAAAGAATTATTCAATGAAGTTTACAATGTATACGGCCAATATTCAGCCTGGAGACTCCGCGATTTTACGCATGAAGAACCGCCGTGGCGAAATACCAACAAGAAAGATGTAATAACACATGGAAAGCTTAAGAAATATTTTGATACTCAACTTGTAGATGACGAATAAAAAGAAATTCAGAAAACCTTCACAGAGGAAAGGTAAAAACGTAAAAGACAGGGTAACAGAGGTAAATACAACCTCAATAGAATATCCTGTTTTCGGCTTTAAATATATAAACAAAGAATTACATCCTGATAAAATTGACCCTGAAAATCAAAAAGCCCTTCTTAATCAGTTATGTAAACTTAGTGAATTAACATGGAATCAGATTATATCTGCGCCGCGGCACGGTTTAGGGACGGAAGATGTAAGGCAAGAGGATTTAAATTTTTCTCTACCGGCACACATCGCAAATGATGTAAGGATAATAGCTTTAAGATACAGCGGCAAGCTGGCTATGGTAGGCTATAGAAGCAACGGAAATGTTTTTCATATTCTCGGGGTAGATATGGATTTTAACCGTTCCTGTTACAAACATGATTAACGGGACTATCTTTCAAACACATCACCAATATACGCGCTATGAACTAGGGTAAAATTACCATTATGTACATAGATTTTGTACATAAATTAATTCCAAAATTTAATGGAATAAAACTATGAATTACAATATAGATTTAAAAGAACTTGCAACAAGAGAAAGCGAAAAAGTCGAATGGAAAGAAAACGGAGATGACAAAGATAACGCCTTTTGATAAAAGAGCTAATCCCAATGTAGGAGAAGCGGATATAGATACCTTGCTTTTCAGGGATTGCATGAACGAAATGAAGTTGGTGCAACCGTCAAAACCATTAGAAGATTATTTTTCCGATACAGAACAAATAGCAGAATTTGTTCCTCCGCTTTTTGTCAAAAAGTCGATTGACGGCGAACTTTGTCTTCGCAACTTCGCTTTATTCCTGTTTGGCAAAAAGGCGTCAATTACTCTCAATTCCCCTGATACCTATACTTCTGTATCCATCTATAATGGTATCGACAGGAGTGAACCGACGGCAGAAAGGCATACGTTCACCGGCTCGGTTATCGAACAGGCAAAAAGAGCTATTGAACTGTTGAATACACAGGCATATACTGCTTTTGATAAAACAAGCGACAAGCCCAATCAGGTTAAATATCCAACAAGAGCCTTGCAGGAAGCAGTAATTAATGCGGTGGTTCATCGGGATTATGAACTTCAAGAGCCAATTCGGATAACTATTTTTTCCGACAGAATAGAAATCAACTCGCCGGGCAGCCTGCATTGGGGGATTGACAAAGAAAAATTCCTGGCAGGTAAGGCAAGCCCGAAATGGAGAAATCAAAGTTTTGCTTATCTGTTTAACAAACTCCAGCTTGCTCAATCGGAAGGACAGGGTATTTCAACCATTATCCGAATGATGAAAGAAGAAGGTTGTCCCGACCCTGTTTTCGAATTAGGTACAGAAAATGTAACCTGCATTTTACCTGCTCATCCCCGCCACAGGATAATTAGAGAGATTCAAGAGATTCAAGATAAAATAATACTGGGAAAATTAGACGATGCCAAAAGTCAGGCGTTGCAATTACTTGCTACTGACTTATATAATTTCAGGATATTAGACTTATATTGTGAAATTATTGGCAAACAAAAAAGACCTCAGGAATTATTCGATTTCTTAAATGCAAAAAAAATTGACTGCGAGCTGGTAAATTCGAATACACTCTTAACAATGGTCGAAATTCTTAATATGGACAGAGATAATACTGATTATCAAAAGATGGCAGATGATATGCGATCAATCATTGTCCGGAAAAATAGAAGAAATTTTCCTCATAATTAATCTCGCAAGCATTTTGCTATATATTGCAAAAACAAAACATAAAAAAATGTATTTGCAAAAATTTATGCCGCATATCTTAATCGGCCATGGAAACAAACAGCATGGAACGAAAGGCATATTCGGTTTCCGCCCTTACCCGGGCTATTAAATCCGCCCTTGAAAAAGACCCGTATCTTACCAATATTTGGATAAAGGGCGAGGTATCGAATCTCACATACCATTCATCCGGCCATATTTATTTTACATTGAAGGACAGCGAGGCCATTATTTCGGTCACCTTCTTCCGTTCCGCGAACAAAAGCCTTAAATTTAAACTTGAAGACGGCATGAGCGTTTTCGCCTACGGGGGCGTAAGCGTTTTTGAAAAACAGGGACGCTACCAGTTCAACGTGTTGTACATGAGCCTTGAGGGCATGGGCGAGCTTCAAAAACGCATTGAGGCGCTCAAGAAAAAACTTTCAGAGGAAGGCCTTTTTGCGCCCGAGCGCAAAAAGGCTCTTCCGTTTTTGCCGCGCCGCGTAGGCGTTGTTACATCGCCTACAGGCGCGGCTGTACGGGATATCATCAAGGCTGCCCTCAGGCGTTACTCTAATATAGAGATTGTCTTGGCGCCGGCGAAGGTACAGGGCGACGGCGCGGCCGATGCTATTGTGCGGGGCATTGCCGAGCTCAATAAGGAAAAGTACGGCGTTGAGGTAATCATTGCCGGCCGCGGCGGCGGTTCCTTCGAGGATCTCATGCCGTTCAATGAAGAGCAGGTGGTAAGAGCCTTTGCTTCTTCAAGGCTGCCGATAGTCTCCGCTGTGGGGCATCAGATAGATCACCCGCTTTCCGATGACGCGGCTGACGCGTCGGCGCCTACGCCGACGGCAGCCGCGGAACTTGTTGTTCCGCTCAAGTTAGACTTGCGGAACGAGGTGAACTATCTCATGCAGCGCGCGCTCTCCGCTTTGCAGAACCGCGCCGCGTCCATGGAAGTGCGGCTCAACAGTGTAATGGGCCGCCGGTTGTTCGCCGAGCCGCACGAGCTTGTAAACAGAAGAGAGCTCATCCTCGGCGATATTGAAAGCCGCATGACCGCATATATGAAAAACTCGGTTTCGGTCAAGCGGCGCGCCTTTATGGCCGTGCAGAATATAAAACTGCTCACCGAAAAAAATATCAGCACCAAGACGCACAGGTTCAGGATTGCTGTTCAGTCACTTGACAATCTGTCGCCGCTCAATGTTATGAAGCGAGGGTACGCTGTTGCCATAAACGGCGGCGGAAAAATAATACG
>JAITPE010000212.1 GCA_031289575.1 Spirochaetia bacterium
TCGCGGGTGCTTACCCTTTTTGTGAGCGCGTCTCCCAAGTATGTCTTTTTGATATTAACCTTAGGTAGCGCGATACTTTTGAGTTCATCCGCCGCGAAGATTGAGCCGGCAAAAATAAGTGTGATGGCCAATGAGAGAATAGTTTTTGGTTTCATGAAACCTCCGTTAAATATAATTTTTATCCTGTCTAAATCAAAAGAAAATACAGTCAAGAATAAATCGGCGGCAGCAAGCGATTTATCGCGCCGCGGATAATATTTTTGCTTGTCAAAAGAGGCCTGCCATGCTATTTTCCGTTTAATGAAAAAACTCCTTGTAATTTGTTTCTTTCTGTGCGCTTCAAGCGCATTTGCCTCGGAGCAGAGAAGCTTCAACTGGTTTTGGTTTATATACGAAAGGGAATACTGCCCCTCATATACTTCTTTTACAGTCAGGCCGTTCTATACAAATCATGTAAGCCCAAACCTGTACTTTGACGCCTCGCTGATTCCGGTTTTTTTCTGGCGCTACATAACAGAAAACAAGCGCCAGACTAAGGGGTTTTTCGGCCTTTACAATTCGATTGATTTAACCAATTCCAACGGCACGGAAGACCACGATCTGGGGATTTTTCCATTTATTTTTTACGGGCATGGAAATTCTGACGAAAACCGCGACAATTACTTTATGCTGTGGCCCTTCGGAGGGCAGTTAAACGGAAAGCTCAGCTACGAAAAAGTTTCGGCCGCGATCTTTCCGGGATTTTTGCTGTTTGTATTTTTTCCGCCGGCGCAGCTTTTCAGTATTACGACCACAATATATATCGGCCTTTCCATGCTGCCGCTGTATTCATCGTGGTCACGCGGTGAATACAGCGCGTTTGGAATCATGTGGCCTATTTTCATGCGCGGCAAAAGTCCGGAAAGGGACGACATCCGTATTATGCCCTTTTACGCGCACAAAAAAAAATCCGGCTGGTACGACCGCTACTCGTTTCTGCTGCTGTTCAATTACTCAAAAGAGTACTATGCGAACGACACAAGGAAGACGTTCTTTTTCTTTCCGTTTTTCGGCAGAAAGTGGAGCGATTCCGGAAGAATATCCTCCTGGACTTTTCTATGGCCTTTTTTTTCATGGGGATACGATAAAAAACAAAAGAGTTTTATGTACAATCTTCCGTGGCCGCTTGTGCAAATTGAGGATACCGAAGAGCCCAAAATAAGCAAGAGAATATTCTTCCCTTTTTACGGCGCCTACAGTTACGAAAAAAACAGCACTTTATTTATAACACCGCTTTTCATAAAGCTTTCAAAAAAAGGGATTGCGTTTGATTCGGTCTATTATACCAATTTTTTTATTGTGTGGTGGCATAAAAGAAATTATCATACCGATGATTCGCAGCATGGAAAGAGCTGGCGCTATTTCAAGATATGGCCGCTTTTCAGCGTTGAGTACAATGACAAGAATGATTTTGCGTTTAATACGCTGTCGCTTTTGCCGCTGCGCGACGCAGACGGCTACGAAAAGCTATATGAACCGCTGTGGAGCGTTCTTGAGTACCGCCGCTTTGCTTTTGGCGAAAAACGCCTTGGAATTCTGATGCGCACATATTACCAGCGGTGGGGAGAGAATTTTTTTCAATGCAAGATTCCGTTTCTTTTTTCGTACAACAGGATTATGAATAAGACCGCGGGCATTTCGTTTTTGCTTTCCATGTTCTCGTACAGCGCGGCGGAAGCTGACGGCAGCTTCCTGCGCCTGTTCTGGATACCGTTCCGCGTCGGCGAAGCCGACGCGGAACTCCTGCAGCAGGTATCGGAACGCGGGCGCGCGGATGAAAAGGAACTGTGGGAAATGGCCGCTCCCGCGGCTATGAGGTCCGCGCTGTGCATCCGCGGCGAGGCGCCCGGCAATTTTTACTTTTCGCACGGAATATTTTGATGAGTAAATTTTTGCGGTACATTAATAATTTGCTTGCAGGTACAGGCGCGGGACTTATAGCAAAGATACGCTTTACCGGATTCACCATGCTTTTGCTCCTGTCGGCAATCGGTTACATGAAAAACTTTTGGGGAAAGCGCCATGATATTATTCTTCAGATGTACAATGCCGGAGTAAAAACATTTCCTGTTGTATCTGTAGTCGCCCTTTTTACCGGAATGATTCTCTCGCTTCAGTTCGGGGTCGAGATGCGCGTTTTTCAGCAGCAAAATCTTATAGGCCACGCGATCATGGTTATACTTACACGAGAGATGGGCCCTTTCATGTCGGGCATAATACTCATCGCCTCTATGGGGGCGGCTATCGCGGCCGAGATAGGCACTATGAAAGTGTCGGAGGAAATCGACGCCCTTGAGCTCATGTCAATAAGTCCGGTTAAATTTCTTGTTATGCCGCGCGTAGCCGCCATGATGATCATGACGCCGATAGTCTCGGTCTATATTATTTTTATGGGCTCGCTGGGGGCCGCCTTGATAGCAAATACGCAGCTTGGCGTTCCGTACAACATATATTACTTTAACGCCATGAAGGGACTTCACATGAAGGCCATCTATGTGGGAGTTATAAAATCATGCATTTTCGGATTATTAATATCGGCCGTGTCGTGCGCTTACGGCCTCAAAGCCGGTAACGGCGCACTGGGGGTCGGCAAGGGTACCAGAAATTCAGTCGTCGCTTCGTTCATTTTGGTTCTCATAAGCGGATACATCATAACATCTATATTCTACGGACAAAAATAATGATAGAGCTGATTGATATATGCAAATCGTTCAACGGAGTTCCTGTTCTAAAAAATATCTCGCTTAAAATAAGAACAGGAGAAATTTTTGTAATCATAGGAATGTCGGGAACCGGAAAGACCGTTACCCTCAGAAATATTTCTGGCCTTGAGGATCCCGACAGCGGAGAGATACTTGTAAACGGCACGCGGATGAACGGCGCTTCCCAATCGGTAAAGAAAAAACTGCGAAGCATGATGGGGATGGTCTTTCAATCCGGGGCGCTGCTCAATTGGCTCACGGTTGGGCAAAATGTCGCCCTGCCCCTTGTTGAAAACAAAAAATTACCTCAGGACAAAATAGATGAAACCGTTATGGAGAAGCTAAAGCTCTTGGGACTGAACCAGGCCTCCGGCAAAATGCCGTCGGAGATAAGCGGCGGAATGAAAAAAAGAGCGTGCCTTGCGAGAGTTCTTGTCCGCAACCCGGATATTATTTTGTACGATGAACCTACATCGGGCTTGGATCCGGTTATGTCATCTCACATAAATGTTCTCATAAAAAAAATGCAGACCGATTTCGGCGTGACATCGGTCGTTGTCACGCATGACATGGAGAGCGCATATTTTCTTGCCGACCGCATTGCCGTTCTTTACAAGGGAGAAATTCTGCAGTGCGGGACGCCCGCTGAAATAAAGGAATCATCCAATCCGGTAGTAGCGCAGTTTGTAAACGGAAGAATTGACGGACCCATAGCTGTTAATTAAATTTTCTTGACACTCAAAGGCATCCTTCCACATTGATAAAAGGAGAATATAAATGGAAGACTCAAACAGCATTATTAAAATCCGCAAAGACAAGATTACCGAAATCAGAGATGTCATGGGAATCAACCCGTTCCCGTACAAATTTGAGGTTACATCTTACTCAAAAGATATAATAAACAAATTCAATGAAAACGCGGAGCCGCAATCCGTGAGCGCGGCCGGACGCATCATGGCAATCAGGGCTATGGGCAAAGCCAGCTTTTGTTCCATTCAAGACAAAGAAGGAAAAATACAACTGTATGTTTCCGAAAAAAACATAGGCGAAAAAGATTATGCCGTCTTTAAAATCCTCGACATAGGAGACATCGTAGGCGTGAACGGGACGGTTCAGAAAACCAAAACCGGAGAAATAACAATCTTCGCCTCGTCGCTTGTTCTGCTCTCCAAAAATATCCGCCCTATACCCATTGTAAAAGAAAAGGACGGCGAGGTGTTCGACCTGTTCGCGGACAAGGAACTGCGCTACCGCAACCGTCATGTTGACCTGATTGTAAACCCGGCGGTAAGGGACACCTTTGTAAAACGCGTGCGGATCATACGCCATATAAAAAAAATTCTCGACTCCAAAGACTTCTACGAAGTTGAAACACCAATACTGCAGCCTATATACGGAGGAGCCGCGGCAGAGCCATTTACGACCCATCACAACGCCCTTGACATTAAGCTGTACATGCGCATTTCGCTTGAGCCGTATCTTAAGCGCCTTATAGTGGGAGGATTTGACCGCGTTTACGAAATCGGCAAGTGCTTCCGCAATGAGGGAATCGACCGCATGCATAATCCGGAATTTACGCTGCTCGAACTATACCAGGCTTACGCCGATTACGAAGACATGATGCGCATAACCGAAGAAATATTTGAGCAGACAGCGCTTGCCATGAACGGCAGCACAAAGATGATGACGGGCGGAATTGAAATCGATCTCAAAACTCCGTGGCCCAGAATGAAGGTTGTTGACGGTCTTAAAGAAATTGCCGGAGTTGATGTGATGAACATGAGCGATGACGAGCTTGCCGTTATGGTTAAAAAAAACGGCGGCGTGATCAAGGGCGGTTTCAACAGGGGGCTTGCGATAGCCGAGCTCTTTGAACTCCTCGTTGAGGACAAACTGATTCAGCCTACGTTTATAACTCACCAGCCCGTTGAGACGACCCCGCTGTGCAAGGTCGATTACGACGATGAAAGGTTTTTACGCCGCTTTGAGCTTTTTATAAACGGAGCGGAGTTCGCGAACGCGTACAGCGAATCAAACGATCCTGTGTTTCAAAGAGAAACATTATACAAACAGTCACTGCGCAGGGAGGTCGATGATGAAGCCCCTCCGATGGACGAGAACTTTGTGCAGGCGATCGAAACAGGCATGCCCCCCACCGGAGGGCTCGGCATAGGGATTGACAGGCTTGTAATACTTCTTACAGGAGAACCCTCGATAAGGGATGTCCTTTTATTTCCAACCATGAAACCGGAGTAAAATAAACATAATGAATATAATAAACTATTTCCTCAAAGGCATTGCCATAGGCGCCGCGAACATTATTCCCGGTGTGTCGGGCGGAACATTGGCGTTGGTTCTTGGACTCTATGAGCGGATTCTCGGCGCGGTCAACAACATAAGGCCGTCTACGGCGCTCGCCGTACTCGGCCTTTTCAGATTTAACGCAAAAGCGCTGGAACGCTTTAAAGAAGAAATGAAAAAGATCGATATTATTTTTCTCATAGCAATCGGCGCCGGAGCCATTGCGTCCATAGCCGCGCTCGCAAAACTTATGACATATCTTCTGCTCAACCGGCATGACCCGACCTATGGTTTTTTCTTCGGCTTGGTGCTGCTTTCAACAGCGGCGCCGTACAGACTGATTAAAAAGAAATCATGGGGCGCCCTGATTCCGGCGCTCGCGGCCGCGGCCTTTCTCATTGCGCTCTCGTCGTTCAACGCGGATGCAATGAAAGAAAAGGCCGCGCGCGCGGCAAACCATGAACAGACGCAGCTTCACGATGAGTCTGTTCATGGTTCTCCGGCGGAACATTCCGCGGCGGAGCGCGGATTTTCCGCCGGAAAGGGGCTGTTTTTCTTTGCCGCGGGGGCCGTGTCCATATCGGCCATGATACTTCCAGGCATTAGCGGATCGTTTATTCTGCTTTTGATGGGCGGGTATTTTGATATGCTCAAGGCTATTGCGGAGCGCGACTGGAGCGTCATCATACTATTTTGTTTTGGATGCGGCATAGGGCTTTTGCTATTCACAAGGCTGCTTGCTTTTTTGTTTAAAAAATTTCATGACCAAACCTTGGGTTTCCTCACGGGACTCGTCATAGGCTCGCTTTGGGTGATATGGCCGTTCAAATCATGGGAACTGGCCGGCGGAGAAAAAATATACACCGGCAATATTTTCCCGCCGGTATTTGCGTTGAACGAGATCCTGACGCTGCTCGCGTTTCTTGCCGGAGCCGTTATCATCATACTCTTTCTAAAATTGGAAAAGCACTGAAAAAAGATTGACTTGGATAGAGATTTTTTTAAGATAGGAAATAAAAATATTACCATAATGGGGGAATTATGAATTACAAATTATCAAGCGAGAGCGGCTTTTCTTTAGCTCTAATAACGCTTGGCCAGGGCGAAGAAATCAAAATAGAAAGCGGAGCCATGGTTTACCATAACGGCAAAGTAAGCCTTGAGGGCAAGATGAACAGCGGAGG
>JAITPE010000213.1 GCA_031289575.1 Spirochaetia bacterium
ACTGTCCCTCCTACGAGGTAGCATTCAAAACCGCGGCTTGTAAAAGTACTTACAATGTTTCGAATAGCCTGCTGTTCTTCTTTTGGTATTTGGAGTTTTAGCATTTTATATTTTCTTACCGAATCAATAGTTAATCAGATTACAAAGTCACTTGAGGCTGCCGTCTTTGCTCCGGCTTTTTGCATTTCGAGCATGGCTTTTTCGCCGTCATCGGGCTGTACGTTGACGGCCCCCACGGCGTCCGAGATTACAGTAACGGCAAAGCCTTCTTGTATGGCATCCATCACAGTGCTCTTGACGCAGTAGTCGGTCGCGAGTCCTATTACCACCAAGTCGTTTATTCCAAGCGAGCGCAGGCGTACGGATAAATCGGTTCCCTGAAATCCGGAATAGGCCTCGCTGTTTTTTTCAACAGCCTTTGATATTACAAACGAGCGTTCGGGAACAATCAAATCCTTGTGGAAAAGCGCGCCCTGAGTACCGGCAACACAGTGAGGCGGCCATGCGCCTCCGTTTTCATTGAACGAAGAATGGTCTGCCGGATGCCAGTCTCTGGTAAAAAAAACAGGGTATCCCTTTTGCTCAAACAGTTTTATGAGCCGGTTGGCCGGCGCGATTATTTTGTCTCCATCGGCAACAGCAAGAGAGCCTCCGGGGCAAAAATCATTTTGTATATCTACCGCAATAAGCGCCTGTTTCATTTTACAGCCTTTTTATTGATCAATATTTACCCTTTCCATACGGGCGTTGGGTTTAAACCACCTGCCGGCTTTGGCACAGCGGCTGCCGTTTATCTGCACAACATCAGCCGTGAAATCATTCTCACCCTGCATAAGGCAGCTTCCCACTCCGTAAGCGTCAATAGGAACCTTGAGCGCCTCAAAGCGGGCGATTTTTTCCGGATTAAATCCTCCGGAGACAACAATTTTAACATGGTTGAAACCCTCAGCGTCAAGGGCCGCGCGTGTATCAAACACTAATTCCGGAATAACGCCGTTGGGATAAAAGTCACCCATCTGCCGAATGATTGTTTTGTCCACCATGTTTTCCGATGTATCAAGGCGCACCCCCCAGAGCTTATCGCCAAATTCCCGCGCGCATTTAAGAGCCGTACCCACACAGTCATTATCAAAATCAACCAGCGCGACAAGGTCGGTATCCGGATACGATTCGTTGAAGATCTTTGCAGCCAATACCGTATCGCCCCCAGCCGAGGCAATAAGGGCATGAGGAACAGTGCCGGAGCCCTTTGCTCCCCACCATTCGGCCTGAGCGTCGGTCGACACCACAGAGGCGCCTCCTATAAAGGCGGCGTAACCATCGCCGCCCTGCGTTGCCCAGTGGTCAAATCGCGCCGGAAAAAAGAGAATGGTTGTGCCATTGGCCGCCTTTACCACATTGCGTACATTTGTAGCAATCTTTGTACGGCGCGCCAGCACTCCGAGGTATATGGTCTCAAGATGCGCATAAAGGGAGGGGTCTCCATTTATGTGCATCACGGGTTCTCTCGGATGAATCAGGTCTCCGTCAAACAGGGCGTCGATTTCCAGCTCGCCGAATCCGTCTTCCCACAGGTCATCCAGCGCGCGGGTTATCTCTAATTTTTCTTCAATAACCTTAAGGTATTTTTCCCTGTCTCCTATGTAATGCCTGCGGCCATCCTGCTTGAGTTCCATCAGCCTGTCAAAGAGTTTATAGGCTTTCGCGTAATCCTTATACCTTCCGCTGCCGAGCTTAAGCACAGCTATGGCCTCGTCAATGCCGCACAGCACGGCTTCTTTTTTCTGGAATACCTGCGTTGTCGCGTTTGGATGCATGTTGTGCTGTTCCAATACTATTTTTTCGCGCCAAAAGTATATGTCGCTTCTGTACCCGCGGCGCAGTTCCTGAACCGGAAGGTCAAATGTATTTGAATTTAAGCGTGTTTTCATATATTGTGTTCCGCAATTTCGGCCAGCTCGCGCCACAGCTCTGCTTCTTTGAGCTGCGCAAACTCGGCGCCCAGAAGCTCCAAAAATTTACTTATTGTTTCGGCCTCTTCTTCGCTGATATTTCTTTCCCCATTGGTCTGTGAATCAATAAAAAAAATCATGTGTTCCATTACTTCTTTAAGCAGCTGCTCAGCCTGCGCTTTTTGTCCGGCATGAGAGAATACCAGCGCCGCGTTGAATACAAGGCTTGTCTGAACAGGATTATAGTCGAACGCGGCAAAGCGCCGCCGCCATTCATTGACAGAGGCGAGCCCAGATTTCTTGAGAAGCTCCATTCCCACTCTGCCTGCCTTTTCTGTACCAAAGGCGAGCATGGCGCACAATGCGTTGGATAAAACAGCATCGTCAACGCCGGCCGCGGCTTCCGGTTTTACAAAACCCATATAACGCTCAGCGGCCTGCGCGGCCTCGTCAAAGCGGCCGAGTTCATTGAGGCAAAAAAGGTACTGTGCCGCGCACTCGTTTCTTCCAAGCTCAAGGCCCAGTTCAAAGCCTTCCCGTGCCTGCCCCAGCGCGCCGGCTATGCTGCCGTTATGGATACTCCTGTCGGCTGCCATGAGGCGCTTTTCGTAAATCGCGTTTTTCTCTTTGATTCCTTTCATTGATGCGAGGGTAAGGGGAACGCGGCGGTTTTGTCAAGCCATAATCATTTTGCCCGCAGCCGCATATAAATAATAGTAGACAAAATCTCTTTTGCCTTTTTGATGTCTCAAAATTTATTCTTGCACAAGCGCCTCGTTTTTGACTATTAATACTATATCGTTCTGAGACGCTTTCCTTGCATTTGGAGGTAAAAAAATGTATAGTCTTGGCATAAATGTCGGCTCCTCCAGCGTTAAAGCAGTACTGCTGGAAGAGAAAAATATAATTTGGGAAAAGGTTATCGAGCACGAGGGTAATTTTCTCAACACACTAAAACAGTCTCTTTCGGAAAGACCCTTTCCGGATGGAACCCTCTGCATAGCTACAGGCACGGAAGGGCGTTACCTTTTAAACATGAACAATGTTCTTGAATCGGTATGTATAGAGCAGGCTATTTCCGAGCTCAATATAAGTGTCGATGCTGTTGTTTCTCTCGGCGGTGAAAACTTTGTGGTTTATACTATAGATAAGGATGGGAAAATCATCACAAACTTTTCCGGAAATAAATGCGCCTCCGGCACCGGTGAGTTTTTCAAGCAGCAGCTCGGCCGAATGGATATGAAGCTGACCGATATTGACTCGCTCCCGCCCGATTCAAAGGTTCACACATTAGCATCAAGATGCTCCGTTTTTATGAAGAGCGACTGCACCCACAAACTGAATAAAGGAGAAACAACCAAGGGCGATATAGTTCTTTCTCTGAGCAATGTTATGGCCACAAAGGTTATCGATTTTCTAAAAAGGGCCCGCATGTCAAAGGGACGCGTTCTCCTTGCCGGCGGCGTAACCCAGAACAGGTATATTGTTTCTTTTCTTAAGGAGAATTTGCCTGATATTGACTTTATTGTGCCCAAAGAGGCAGCCTACTTTGAGGCCTACGGGGCCGCCTTGCTTGCCGCAAAAGCCGGAGCCCCTATGCCGCCGGAGGACAAACGCTACAGGCCGGGGGACTCCGGCTTTTCGAGCCTCTCCGGACTGCAAACCGCCGAGGGACGCGTCACATACCTTGAATCCCGCCGCGGAAAAATAAAACC
>JAITPE010000003.1 GCA_031289575.1 Spirochaetia bacterium
CCGCCGGTATTGTTGTGTCCGGACGCAATGTCTATATTTCCGGATGCTATTGCGATGGTCCCAACGGTAAAGCCTGTTACTGGAAGAACGGAGCGCGGATCGACCTTCATCCTGCCGGCACAACTTATAGTTCTGCCGCCGGTATTGTTGTGTCCGGACGCAATGTCTATATTTCCGGAACCTATTACGATGCTACCAACGGCAAGGCTTGTTACTGGAAGAACAAAGTGTGGATTGATCTTCATCCAGCCGGCGCGGCTTACAGTCATGTCGACACTATGGTTGTATCCGGAAGCAATGTCTATATTTCCGGAACCTATTACGATGGTACCGATGGCAAAGCCTGTTACTGGAAAAACAGAGTGCGGATCGACCTTCACCCCGCCGGCGTAACTTACAATTATTTTGTATCTGGAAGCGATTTCTATATTTTTGGATACTATTACGGCAGTACATACCGTCAGGCTTGTTATTGGAAGAACGGAGTGTGGATTGATCTTCATCCCGCCGGTGCGGCTTCCAGTTATGCAGAGAACGGCGTTGTACTATCCGGCAATGTCTATGCGGGCGGTGATGTTGATGACATGCCCTATTACTGGAAGAATGGAGAAGCGATAAAGCTTCCGGTTCCGGAGGGTACTGTTTCCGGTTCCGCGCATGTAATCCAAAACTGAAGAACAGCAGGCAATCCCTTACGGGATTGATTCTGCCGGCGCGGATTATGCTTTTATTCTGTTTTTATATTTTTGTACATATAAATCTAATACTTCATTTATCATTGTTTGGTATTTCACATTATTTTGCTTCGCATAGTGTTTGAAAAAATCTACGCTTTTACTGTTTAAAGTTATAGTGATTTTCACTTTAGGCTGTTTCCTTACTAATTTTTCCGGCGACGGTAAAAAATCATGTATAATTTCTCCTATCATAATGCTTTCGGAAATATTCTTGGGGGCATCAGTGTAAGTTATTTTTTTGTTCATATTTATCTTTTCCCTCTCTCCAGTATCCGGCTCCAAATATCCGAATATTTTTATTTCTCATGGTAAATCTTACTGTTGCTATTCCTTTTCCATCATTTCCGATACAGAAAAACCTATCTTCATTTTCTGAATGTTTATTGTCTTTTATGATAATACGATTTTTATCATAAAAGGCCTCCTGCGCTTCTTCAAATGAAATTTGGTGCTTTCCAATATTCGTTTGATTCTTGTCCTCATCCCATTCAAATGTCATACATACTATTATACATATAATATACCATATTGTCAATACTTTGTCAATACTTTATAAAAATCTTCACATTTTTTATCAGCGCTCGAAGTACGTGTAGCCGTTCAGGCCGTTCTCGAACGCCGTAAGTATCTTGCGGCGTTCGCTCACCGTTATCTTCTTTGAGCGGACGCCCTTCTCGGCCTTCTCCCGGAACTGTTCCAAAAGAGTTTTCGGCTGATACTCAACATATGAAAGTACATCGGCCACAGAATCACCCTCTATTTCGCGCACAAAATCATAATCGCCCTTTGTATTAATGCTCACGCTTACAACGTTTGTGTCTCCCATGAGATTGTGAAGGTCTCCGAGAGTCTCCTGATACGCGCCGACAAGAAACACTCCAATATAATACTCCTCATTGTCCTTGAGCTCATGAAGCGGAAGCGTGTCCTTTATGTCTCCGTAGCTTGTGAAATGGTTTATTTTTCCGTCACAGTCGCAGGTGATGTCGGCGATTATAACATTGCGTGTCGGCTCCTCATTGAGATGATGAACCGGAAGCACGGGAAATATATGCCCGATTGCCCAGGAATCGGGCAATGACTGAAAAACGCTGAAATTGCAATAGTAAATATCGGCGAGAGCGGAATCTATTCCGTCCAATGCCGCCGGAATGTTCTTGAGCTTCTTCTTTTCTCTCGCTATGGCGTTTATAATGTTCCAGAAAATTGTTTCGGCCAAAGAGCGCTCCCTAAGGCTCAGGTCGCCGTGCTTGAATTTCTGCATCACCTCATCGCGGTAATACAATGCGTCGTTGAAACACTCCTGAATGTTTTTGGGCGAAACATACTTGAGCGTTTCCATAAGATTTTTCACAAACTCATGGGAATCATCGGGAATACCGTTGGGCAGTTCCTGCGCCTCGAAGCGTGTCTGGTCAAGCACATTGAATAAAAGTACCGATGAATAGGCAACCGTTGCGCGCCCCGATTCGGTTACAATAACAGGGTGGCGAATACTCTTTTCGTCAAGCGTGTTCATTATTACTTCTATTACATCGACGCAATACTCGTCAATGGAATAGTTCATGCTGTTCTGATAGTTGGCCTTTGAGCCGTCATAGTCGACAGCGAGGCCGCCGCCGAGGTCAAGGTAGCCCATGGCCGCGCCCTCTGTTACAAGGTCGGCATACACGCGGCTTGCTTCAAAAAGGGCCGCGCGGATATCCCTTATATTTGGAATCTGCGAACCGAGATGGTAATGTAGCAGCTTGAGGCAGCCCAGCATGTTTTTCTCGCGCAGTTTATCCACAACCTGAATGAGCTGGCTCGTGTTGAGTCCAAATATGCTGCGGTCGCCTCCGGAATCACTCCAGTGGCCGCCCGCTTTTGACGAAAGCTTAAGGCGCACTCCAATACTTGGAGAGATCTGCAGTTCACTGCTGCGTTTCAAAAGAAGGTCAAGCTCGCCCGGCATCTCAAGGACAAAAAAACACTGGATGCCTATTTTTGTGGCATAGAGCCCCAGATCCATGAACTCCTCGTCCTTGTAGCCATTGCAAATAATAAAGGATTCTTCATCCTGCAGCATGGATATTGCGACAATTAGCTCGGCCTTGCTTCCGGCCTCAAGGCCGTGATGGTACTTTGAGCCGAAATTAGTCATCTCATCAATAACATGCTGCTGCTGATTTACTTTGATAGGGAAAACACCCATGTAATTGCCCTGATAGCCGAACTTCTTTATTGAGTCGGCAAAACTCTTGTGCAGGTTTTCGATCTGCGCGTCGAGAAGGTTCTCAATGCGCAGGAGTACCGGCATATCCATGCCCCGTTCAAGGACTCCGTTTATGATTTCCTTAATGCTTACAGATATGCTCTTGTCGGCGAACGGGGTCACAACCACATCACCGTTCTTGGAAACATCAAAATATCCGGCGCCCCAGCGGCGGATTCCGTAAAGTTCCGCCGAATCATCGGCCTTCCAACGGTCGAGCATTTCTTTTTTTACTTTGGTCATGTTTTACCTCTTATAATGGCAAGCTCATTCGGCATCTATAGAAAACAACAGATTTTTAGCAACCATTTATCGATTTAAAGAAACGGCAGCAAGAGGTACATTTTGCTTTATGACTTCAACTTTTTTTGCACATCGTAGCCATCAACATATATGGCGCTCAAGGGCTTGGCCGGACAGTAGTACTCGCACGCTCCGCAGCCTATACATTTATCCTTATCTATTACAGGCAGTATTTTGCCGCCGGTATCCTGCAGCTTTATAGCCTTGGTTGGGCAGTGGCTTACACAGTTTTTGCATTTTACATTGTCTTTTACAATAATGCAGTCCGCTTGATTGAAAACGGCAAATCCTGCCTGAACTTTTTGCTTCTCCTTGAGCGGCAGCGGACGTATTGCCTGTGTCGGGCACACCTGTCCGCAGATATTGCATTCATAGTCGCAGCTTCCCTCGTTGAATTTCATTGTGGGCTGCATTATTCCCGAGATGCCGTATTCGGACGATGCCGGTACAAGAACCTGTTCCGG
>JAITPE010000049.1 GCA_031289575.1 Spirochaetia bacterium
AAAGTTATAAAATATGCGCCGTTTTGGCTGTAATCGTATCCTTCTAAACGTAGATTGTTTTTCCGCTGACGTTTTCCCATCTCAACCGGGTGAGCCCTTACGCCGCGTTCCAAGGGCTGTGATTCCGGCCGCGGTTATGAGAAGTGTTCCAAGCCAAACCAACCATATCAATGGTTTAACCGAGAGTTCAACAGATACCGTATCTGCCGGAATTTCTATGGCGCTTGAGGGCTCAATGTCTATCCTTACGGTTTTTTCCTCCGGGCTGAAGTTCAAAAGCCTTATTTCACGTTTTGTGCCTGGAACGAAGGCCGCGACAGGATGGCGGTGTCCGTTTTCCAATTTTATGCCGGGGCGTACATTTTGGCCGTTTACAGTCATTTCGGCATAGATTGCCGGCGTATCGCTCATCATGTTTTCTGTGTTCAATTTTTGGAATGCGATAGTGCAGTCCCCTATTACAGCCTCCTGTCCTGCCGTGATAATCAGTGAGGATGCCTGGTCGCGGCCGGATGTGTAATTATCGGCGCTTATGTAGATGTCTCCCCACAGTCTTCTTGAAACATACGGCTCCTTGTAGATATGCTGGGTCTGTTCGCTTATGTAGTACGGGCATGCAAACCTTTCGGTGTTCGATCCGTTTGTCATTGTAAATTCAAGGGATGATTTTTCGGTCTCGTTGAGTTTTTCAAATGTGAGTGTAACAGGGCCGATTTGTTCTTCATCCAGCATGCTGAGTTCTTTCTGGTATGTTTCGCTGTAGTAGCCCGAGGCCATGCATCCCATGATGAGCAGGGCCGCTCCGATGTGGGCAAGCCTTGAGGCGATCGGCTTTTTTTTCAGCACGATTAAATCAATGATGTACTGGATGAGCACAAAGAGCGAGGCTGCCATGATGAAGTATGCCGGCAGAGGGGCCGAAAGGTACAGGTTCACAATAACGGCGACAGCAGCCGACGCGATACCCACGGCGGCCGCTGTCGCTTTTTTGTAGTTTTGCATGGAAATGGTTGATAAAACCATAAAGACAAGGAAAAGCAGGGAGAATGGAATCGACAGCTTATTGTAAAAATCGGCTGTCGCGCCGGCCGCGCTTTCGGCGAAAACGCCCGAGAGTATTGGCATGGATGTACCCACGAGAACTATTATGGCAAATATTATAAGCGATATTACTCCATATACTGTGAAGTTGTCCCATGCCCAGAACTTTTCTCCGAGCGAGGCGCCCTTTATACTGCTGAGATTTTTAATAAACAGATAAAGACCCGCCGCAAGAGAAAACAGAATAAAGAGTACTATAACCCACGATGTTCCGCCGCCGGCGAATGAATGAACCGAAAAATCGGACAACACGCCGCTTCGTGTGAGAAATGTACTGTAAAGAACAAGAAGAAAATACGTCATCGACAAGAGCACACTTGTCCGCACAAGGGCGCCCTTCCTCTTTTGCACAATTGTTGTGTGCAAAAGGGCAAGCGCGGCAATCCACGGAATGAGGGATGAATTCTCCACAGGGTCCCAGCCCCAGAATCCGCCCCAGCCAAGCACCTTGTAGGCCCAGTAGGCGCCGAGAAAGATGCCTATGCCGAGCGTTATTATGCTGAAAAGAATCCAGCGGTAAGAGTTCTCCAAACACTTTTTGTAATCGTTTCTAATCATAGCGGCTACGGCATAGGCGAAAGGTACCACAGCCGAGGCATAACCCAAAAAGAGAAGAGGCGGATGCGTTATCATCCAGGGGTCCGCGAGCAGGGGATTCATGCCCAAGCCGTCAAATCCCTGCGGCAAAAAGGTGTTTCCCCGGAAGTCATCCGGATACTTGTTCCAAATGAACGTGAAAGGCGATTCCGTAATCAGCATGATGAGAATAAAAATCTGTGTGACGCTAACTACGGCAAGGACAATATCGGTAAAATTTTTTTCTGTCTTTGCTATCACAACTCCTATGAATGCGAGAAACAACAGCCACAAGAGGAAACTGCCCTCTTTGCCTGCCCATACTGCCGCGGTCTTATAGGCCGGGGAGAGTGAGGTTGATGAATTATTGTAAACGTAATAGAAGCGGAAATCATCGGTCAAAAATGAAATGAGCAGAAAAATGAACGCGAAAAGAATCATGATGCCGCTGAGATAAAAGAGCTGCCGGGATACCATGAAGCTTGATTTGCGCCCCGACGCGCTTGATATGGCGTAGAATAGGGATATCAGCGATGAGGCAAGAGCTGCCACCAGAAGAAGGTTTCCTATATTCATGTTATTGTTCCTTTAGTTTTTTTTCGTATTTTGACGGGCATTTTGTGAGAACCTCGCCGGCCTCGAAGACCGCGGTTTGAGAATTATAGCGTCCCAGAACAACAACCTTTTCCGCGTGCTCAAAGTTTACGGGTTTTGCCGCGTTTTTATTTACGGTGAGGGTATCTCCGTCATCGTTTGTTAGTATAAAAGAATATCCGGTTTTGGGCTGTTCCGGCTTCGCCTTGTCGAGTTTGCCTATAATCTGCACATAATTGCCGGCCTTAAGCTTTTGGTCGGTAAAGTGCACGTATGGCGATATGAGATCCTTGCTTAAAACAAGAATGCCGGCAACCATGAAAATAAGAGCTGCCAGAAATATGATTACGCGTTTATTCTTCATGAAGTTCCCTTTCTATTTTTGATATTTTTCTGTCGATTCTGAAGAGATAGGCGGCGAGTCCCAGCCACACCACAAGGACAATGAGGAGTACATTCCACAGCGCGCCGTTATCAGCGCTTTCTTCGTTCTGAGCTGTTTCAAGAGGTGTATCCGCAAAAAGCGGGTGAAAAAAAAGCGCCGCGGAGAGCAGCAGGAATGATACGGTTTTTTTTAATTTATTCATGTTTGACCTTTTCTATATTCAGAAGCCTGTTTTTGATGTCCATCAAATATATGTATAGAAGCACAAAGGCCGCCGCTGATATTAGAAGAACGGCGCGCATGGAAGTTTCTATTTTTATAACGCCTTCGCTGTTTATGATTGTGTCGGGGTGCAGGGAGTGATACACGCGCGGAATCACAAAGACAAAGAACGGCATCACGGCCATTGTTAAAATAAGATAAGCCGAGCATATTTTGCCGCGGTTCGTGTTGTTTTCGAGCGATGCGTAAAGGCTTAAATAAGCAGTATATATAAGCAAAAGTATAATGATGGATGTTTCTCTCGGATCCCAGTTCCAGTAAGAGCCCCATGCCATTTTGGCCCACAGAGAACCGGTAAGCGCGGTGAGCGCTGTGCAGACTATGCCTATTCCGGCCGAGTTGCGCGCCTTCTCCGGCAGGAGAGCGCCGCCCCGCAGCAGGTATACAAGCGATATTATTCCCGCGTACACAAAGGAGATAACCGAAACCATAGCCAATGGGACATGAAAGTATATGACACGGCTGCTGTCGCCGAGAATCTCGGCCTTTGGCGCCAGCAAAAACGCGGACAAAATCGCCGCCGGCATAAATATATAAACAAGCCTGCCTATTTTCATTCTTCAATCCAAATATATTTAAACAGCAAAAGGGATATTGCGATAATTGCCGCGGAAAAAGCAAATAAAAAAAACACATTATTGTATTCTATAAAATCCTGTGATTCAATGCTTACGGCCGTTGTTGATATACTAACAAGCAGGGCGGGAAGGAGCAGAGGAAAGGAGATGACCGTAAACAGAGTGCCCTTCCCGCCGGCCTTCGCGGCCATTGCCGACAAAATAGTTGAGGCCGAGACTATAGCCAAGCCGCCGCCTATTACTGTTGACACAAAAAGGAGAGGGTTTTTTACAGAACTTCCGGCAAAAAAAATAAAAACGGGACAGACGACGGCCTCAATAAAAAAGAAGAAGGCCGCGTTGAATATGAGCTTTGATATGTATATGCTTTCGGCGGATATTTTAAGGCGCAAAAAAAGGGCTGTGTGTTCCTCCTCTTCTCTGGTAAAAATGTGAAGCAGCGCATTCATCGCGCTGAAGAAAAGAATTATCCAAAGCAGTATTGCCTGAATCATGGGCGGAAACGGTATGCCCGCGGATACAATGCTTACTGCAAGGGTTATTATGCATGCAAAGGATATGGCCGTGCCAAGCGCCGACGGATTGCGGAATTCAACGCGGATGTCTTTTTTGAGGTTCCGCAGGATTTCAGCCAAGTTCGATTCTCCTGCCGCATAGTTTTGCCTCATCGGCCTCATTTGTGGCAAGAATGATTACGCAATTGTTTCTCACGCTCTCAATGCTGTTATAGATGAGTTTTTTGCCGGAGATGTCTAACGCGAGTCCCGGTTCATCAAGAAACAGTACCGGAGGCCGGTTTATGACAGCGCATAGAATCTTAAGCCTTTGCTTCATGCCCGATGAGTAAAATTTTACCTGCTTGTTTTCGTGCTCCTTGAGTTGGAATTTGTCGAGGCTCCGCGCTATCTGCACATCCTGTGCGCGCTCCGCGGCAAAGCGCAGGTTTTCGAGGCCGGTCAGGTTTTCGTAAAGGGCAAGCTCGGGACTGCAAAAGCCCATGCTTTGCCTGATTTTATTTTCGCCTATGATTTCGGTTCCCAAACTAAAGGTTACGGTTCCGCTTGAGGGCGCGGTCAATCTGGCAAGAATCCGCAGCAGGGTTGATTTTCCCGAGCCGTTGGGCCCTGTTACGGCAATGGATTCTCCCTCTGAGCAGGTAAACGTGATGTCCTTGAAGAGAAAACTTTTTTTGAAACGCTTTGAGACGCCCTTGGCTGATATTGTGATTGTCATAAGCTATTCTGTAAAAATAAGACGGCGCCTGTCAAGAAAAAGATTATTGACAGCAAACAACGCGCTGTTGTACTCGAATGCATGTGGAATCAGAATTTATGCGCGCAGGCATACGCCTTCGCGGTTAAGGCCTACAGGGAACAGAAGGCGGAGAGGTACATATTTCATATTTCGCTGACCGCGATGGAAATCATGAAGGCCCTGACCGTTGAAAAAACCGCCGACCCCACGCTTGCGGTCCAGTGCGCGCTTTTGCACGATGTCCTTGAGGATACCGAATCTGCGTACGATGACCTTGTTAAATCATTTGGCCGGCGCGTTGCCGATGGAGTCATGGCTGTCAGCAAGAACAAGGCCCTGCCTTCGGATCTTCGCATGGCGGATAGCCTTGAGCGGATAAGGCTGCAGCCCCTTGAAATATGGATGGTTAAACTTGCCGACAGAATCGTAAACCTCGGCCCGCCTCCGCCAAACTGGGACAGGGCAAAAAAATTGGACTACCGTACCGAGGCCCTTCTTATACACAGCTCTCTTTCAGAGGCCAGCGCTTATCTCGGCGGCCGCCTTTTGGAAAAAATACACAGTTACCCTATTGAGAGTTGACAAAAAAATAAAGCGCTGATACAGTCGCTCTATAATCATAATGGGAGGAAACCATGGCTTGGTTTATGGTTATACTTGCGGGTCTTATTGAAATTATTTTTACATCATGTCTCGGCAAGGCCCGGGACGCGCACGGCTCGTCCGCTATTTTTTGGTACGCGGGATTTCTCATTGCCCTGTTTGTAAGCCTTGTTTTAATGATCAGAGCGACCCGTTTTTTGCCCATGGGAACGGCGTACGCCGTATGGACCGGAATCGGCGGAGTCGGCACTGTAATCATGGGCCTTATAATTTTTAAGGAACCGGCAGAGTTTTGGCGGTTGTTTTTTATCGCAACCCTTAT
>JAITPE010000110.1 GCA_031289575.1 Spirochaetia bacterium
GTATGATGGCCGGTCTGCAGCTTCCGGGTACAGGCGCCGACGACTTAAAGAATATCGGCGATGATCTTAAAGAGAAGGGCGATGCCGAAATAGGAATGAACGTCTCGTTTGCGCTTCAGCTCGGAATAAACGCATCTTTTATTACAGATGGGCTGTACCTCGGTATTAAGTTCGGCACATTTAAAACCAATTACAAAACCGACGGCAATAAGTTTGAGTACGATCTATTCACAATCGGCCTCACAGCCAACTACCTTATATTGGACAAGACATCAATAGGATTCGGCGTCATAAGGTGGAGGGGGCTAAATTTCGGCACAGGGCTTCTGTACCAGAGCGCTGAGAGCAAGCTCTTCGTACCTCTTGATAAAGCAAATGGTACAGATAGTAGTTTTACCTTAACAATCGACCCGGACCTGAGGTTCACTATAGACTCAAAGGCGCTCACCATACCCCTTGAGTTTACAACGGCGATACGCTTGCTCTGGTTCGCCAACCTGCATGTGGGGCTCGGCGCCGACCTCAACTTCGGCAAGACCGACATAAAAATGGGCATAGAAGGCCCAGTTACTGTTACTGCCGGTAGTGGAACCTCGAACAACGATGGACACATATCGGCTACAAACAAAGCCAAAGCCAATCCTGACTTCATAAAGCCTAAGATCATGGCCGGCCTTGGAATAGGCGTTAACGATGTGGTTATAATTGATGTTCCGTTTACCTACTATGTAAACGACGGCTTTAATGTTGGTGTAACCTTGGGAACTGTTTGGTAAAAAGCAAAAAGCTGCAGGGGCGTTGCGCATGCTGCGCCCCTGCATTTGTTAAACCTTTAGCACAATATTGACAAGTTTTCCGGGAACGGTTATTATTTTAACTATCTCTTTGCCGCCGGTCATCTCCCTTACACGTTCGTGCTCAAGAGCCATTTTTTCCATTTCCTCTTTTGTTATGCCGGATGGCACACTCACCTTGGCGCGTATTTTTCCGTTAAGCTGAAAAACAATTTCGGACTCGCCGCGTATGCTCAACTCCTGCGAAAATTCGGGCCATGGGCGGCCGCTCAACGTTGTAGTGCAGCCCAGCATTTCCCACATTTCTTCGGCTATGTGGGGAACAAACGGAAAGAGCATGGGAATGAAGCGCTCCAGTATTTCGGACAAAACAGCCCTGCCCTCGACGGTTTCCCATTCGCTCTCTTCAACTTGATTAATTGTATTAATGAGTTCCATCATGCGGGCTATTGCGGTATTGTACTGCATGCGTTCCTCAATATCGTTCGTAACAATTTTTACTGTGCGGTGGAGCTCGGTACGAATTTTTTTGAGCTTCTCCGTTTCCGCGCCGGGCGCGCGGTCTTTTTGGTAGAGATGCGCGTGCTTATTGACAAAACGCCATACTCTTGAAAGAAAACGAAAGCTGCCTTCAACTCCCTTGTCGGACCAATCGAGATCTTTCTGCGGCGGAGAAGCGAAGAGCATGAAAAGGCGCACAGTATCGGCTCCGTATTTATTGATGATCTCATCCGGGTCTACGGTGTTTCCCTTCGACTTGCTCATCTTTGAGCCGTCTTTTATTACCATGCCCTGCGTCAAGAGCCGCTTAAAGGGCTCTCTGTTTTTTATAAGCCCAAGATCGTGCATGAGCATTGAGAAAAAACGAGCGTAAAGAAGATGAAGCACAGCGTGTTCAATTCCGCCGATGTACTGGTCAACAGGCAGCCAGTAATCCGCTTCTTCGGGACTGAGTATTTTTTCGGAAGAGGGCGATGTGTACTTGGCGTAGTACCACGATGAATCTACAAATGTGTCCATCGTATCTGTTTCACGGCGCGCCGGGCGGCCGCATTTGGGACAGGTTGTATTTAGAAAGCTTTCCATAGAATTTAACGGCGATCTTGAATCGCCGTTAAATGCCACATCCGTAGGCAGAATAACAGGCAGGTCTTTTTCCAAAATGGGAACCTCCCCGCATGTATCGCAAAGAACCATTGGTATTGGACAGCCCCAGTACCTCTGGCGCGAGATTCCCCAGTCACGGATGCGGTAGTTCACTGTGCGTTTGCCGAAGCCCTGCGCTTCGGCAAATTCGGCAATCTTTTCTTTTGCCTGTGTGTTCCGCAGCCCGTTAAATTGAGCGGAATTTACATTCACGCCTTCAAGTGTATAGGCATCAGCCAGTTTATCAATATCAATCGGGGACGCTGGATTGTCTATAACAAGTTTTTGCGGAATGCCGTACTTCTTCGCAAAGGCAAAGTCGCGGGTATCATGCGCGGGCACTGCCATTATAGCGCCTGTCCCGTATTCCATAAGAACAAAGTTGCCGGCGTACAGGGGAAGAGTCTCGCCGTTAAACGGGTTTATGACCCTGAGTCCGGTATCTATTCCCTCTTTTTCCTTATCGTCCGCGGTGCGCTCGGCCATAGGCTGATTTTTAAGGCGTTCGATAAATTGCTTCACATGAGGATCGGTTACGCGGCTGAGCAGCGGATGCTCAGGCGCGATTACCATGAAGGTAACGCCGTAAACCGTATCGGGCCTTGTGGTGAAGATAGGAAAGTCTTCGCCGCTTTCAAGTTTAAAATTTACCTGCAGTCCGGTTGAGCGGCCTATCCAGTTGCGCTGCATGGTTATAACCTGCTCGGGCCAGTTGTCCTTTATTTCATCGTGGCCGGCGAGCAGCGCGTCGGCGTATTGTGTTATTTTAAAGAACCATTGCGACAAATCCTTTTGGACAACCTTTGATTCGCAGCGCCAGCATACTCCGTTCTCGGCCTGTTCATTGGCAAGAACCGTTTGGCAGGAGGGACACCAGTTTACCGGAGATTTTTTCTTGTATACAAGTCCGCGTTCAAACATCGTGATAAAAAGCCACTGATTCCAGCGGTAGTAATCGCTCTTGAATGTTGTAACCTCGCGGTCCCAGTCGTAGCCGAAACCCATGCGCATAAGCTGAGCCTTCATGAAGGCGATGTTGTCGGCGGTCCATTTTTGGGGCGGAATATTATTCTTGATAGCGGCGTTTTCGGCGGGCAGTCCAAAGCTGTCCCAGCCCATGGGATGCAGTACATTGAATCCCTTCATCTTCATGAAACGCGCCATAATATCGCCTATAGTGTAGTTGCGGACATGCCCCATGTGAAGCCTTCCGGATGGGTAGGGAAACATTTCAAGGACATAGTATTTCTTTTTTGACGCGTCGGCCGTGCTTTTAAAGTCTCCTGAGTCATGCCATTTTTTTTGCCACTTTACTTCTATATCGGCAAAATTATAATCACGCTCTTTCATCAATTCTCCTTGGATTTAAGAATAGTCATTATAGTTTCGGACGAGTCTGCTTCTATGAGTGTGTTCTTGATTTTTTCATTTTTTAGTATTGCCATGATGTTGGAAAGCAATCGCAAATAGTCCTTGTGCTGGCGCTCGCCCGCGGCCACAAGTATGATGAGTTTGGCGGGGTTGCCGTCTAAAGAATCAAAGTTGATGCCCTTGCGCGATATACCTATGGCAAACGCCATCTCATTTACGGCATTGACTTTGGCATGCGGTATGGCGATGCCCATACCGATGCCCGTACTCAGGATTTCCTCACGTTCTTTCAGCGCGGTGATAAGCGAAGGAACATCGGAGCATATATCGCTGCCTTCGAAAACACGCGCCAGTTCCTCAATAGCCGAAAATTTATCCGTTGATTTGAGTTTCTTTATAAATTTACTGCTTGTATATTCAATAACAGGGGACATCCGCACCTCAACCAATAAAATACGCCAAACTGAGACTAAGAAGCTTTAAGGCGGTAAATGTCAATTAAAATAACCGCAAAGTCGAAGAAGTCGCAGAAGGTTTTTAGGTCAAAACTTGACTTTTTCCTTCCTTATTCGACTTATTCGACTTCGAGGCTCCGCGTTTTTCGCACATCCTGTGCACGCTCCGCACTGCGACATCCTGTCGGGAGGTTAAAAATTCTTCGT
>JAITPE010000174.1 GCA_031289575.1 Spirochaetia bacterium
ATCAGCACTTTAAAAAAGTCAAGTCGATTTTTTAAGCGTCGGGCATTTGCAATGCGGTAGCAATTTCATCCTAATTGCCGCAAACATGGGTCAAGGTATTTTTTTACATATTCTTCAATCCGGTCAAATATTCTTTCCGCGGCCTCCGTTTTAGGCAGCATAGGCAGGGTGAGCGTTGATGAATCCCTGCAGTATATAGAAATAATATTTGTATCAATCGCGAATCCGGCGCCGCTCTGGGATACATCGTTGAGGCATATCATATCAAGGTTCTTGTCCCTGAGCTTCCCAAGCGCGTATTCCTCGACATTGTTGGTTTCGGCTGCGAATCCTACGGTGAAGATGCCCTCGAACGCGCGCCGCGCGACATTCTTTAGAATATCAGGGGTCTTCTTGAAGGCAATGCTTATCGCATCGCCCTCTTTTTTTATTTTGGTCCGCGAAACGGCGAGCGGAGCGTAATCAACCGGGGCCGCCGCCATAATAAGCAGGCAGTTCTTCTCAAGCTCGGCAAGAACGGCATCCAGCATATCACGCGTTGTCTCAACGCCGACACTCCGGTACGGCTTGCCCGCGTAAAGACTGTTGTCCACAGGGCCGTGAATGAATACGGTCTCCCCGCACCTTGGGAATCCGGCGCCGGCAAGGGCAGAACCCATCTTTCCGGTAGACGGATTGGATATAAAGCGGACGGGGTCGAGCCATTCCCTTGTGGGGCCGCCTGTGACTATCAGTTTTCTATTTTTTAACGGCATCCTTTGCCGCCTTGAATATATCTTCTATTTCGGCAAGGCGCCCCTGCCCCTCATCGCCGCAGGCAACAACTCCCGATGATGGGTCAACAAAAGCGGCTCCCCATTTCTTGAGTTTGGCGATATTCTCCTGCACGGCGGGATGCGAATACATTCCGGGATTCATCGCGGGCGCGATAAGTACGGGACACGCGACCGAAAGAAACACCGTGCTCAAGAGATCATCGGCAATACCGCCCGCGAATTTACCTATTATATTCGCGGTCGCGGGAGCAACCAAAAGCAGCGAGGCGTTTTCCTTGAGCGATATATGACCCATCTCCCTCCGCTCCCGCGCAAAGCTCTGTGTGTAGACGGGATTGCCCGACAGCGTCTCGAATGTGAGCGGGGAAACAAGGTTCAGCGCGTTCTCGGTAAGCACTATATGAATGTCGTACCCGTCCTTTACAAAAAGCCTTGTCAGTTCATAGGTCTTATAGGCGGCTATTGATGAGCTGACCCCAATAATTATTTTTTCCATCAGCGCTTAAATATCCTCTCAAGATCTTCTTTTTTGATGATGTGAACAAAGGGCCTTCCGTGTGGGCAGCGCAGTTCGTACTCGCCCGAAAAGATTTTATCTGTCAGCAGTTCCATCTCCCGTTGGGACAGAGTGTCTCCGGCGCGGTTAGCGGCATGACATGCGCTGACCGCCGCTATGCTGTTGTATATTTTTTCCGGCTCTTTCTCGCTGCGTATTTCGGCAATGAGTTCTCTCAAGAGCGCCTTGCCGTCAAACTTGCCGAGCGGGGCCGGAAGCGCGCGGATTGTTATGGTGTTATCGGAAAATTCTTCCATGTCAAATCCAATTTTGGAAAACACGCTCATGTTATCGGTCACTATGTGGAAGTCGGCAATAGGAAGTTCGAGGATTACAGGGAAGAGAAGTTCCTGCTTATCACTATCCGGTTTTTTCTTCCTCAGCTCGTCATATATCAATCTCTCATGCGCCGCGTGGAAATCAATCACATAAAGACTTTCGGCCTTCTGCACAAGCATGTATGTATCAAAGAGGGTACCAAACACAAGGTAGTCCTTGGGCCTTACAATATCATTATAGAGCTGCCCAATATCGCGCAGCTGCACGGCCTGGGCGCGGGCATTAAACAACCCGGTGTCATAGTTGACCGCCGAAGCGGGCTTCGGCTTTTCCTCCGGATTGTATACAGGAGTAAAGACGGCCTCGTTTATGCTGTGAACCTTGCTGAGCGCCTTTCCCGCAAGTTGAAGTATAAGGCTGTCAACATACCTGTTGTCAAAGAGTTTCACCTCACGTTTGGCAGGATGGATATTGACGTCAACCAATTCCGGAGCGATCTCAAGAAACAGTATCGCGGCCGGATATTTGCCTTTAGGGGCAACCGACTCATAGGCCTTTGACAAGAGGAATGATAAATACTTATAGTCAACGGGCCGCCCGTTTATAAAAAGTTTTTGAACAGAGCGGGATGCCTTGAGAAAATCCGGCTTCGAAAGCATGCCGAACAACGCGGCCTTTATGTCTTTCAGTTCCTCGAAATAGCAATTGTCCGCGGTTTCGTTTCCATAAACCTGCTGCAGCCTCTCCTTGAGGCTGTCCACAGCGATTATGTTGAGGCTGCGCTTCTGGTCGGTATCGAGCGTAAAGGAAACAAACGGATTGGCCGCGGCAGCCATTAAGAAGGCGTCGCGCGCGTAGCGCAGCTCGGTCTGCGGCGATTTTAAAAATTTTTTGCGCGCGGGAATATTATAAAAAAGGTTCTCGACTATCACCGTAGTCCCCACCGGCCCGGCCCAATCGCTCAGTTCCGTTTTGCCGTTTTTTGAATAAAGGCGCGTCCCGGTCTCCTCTGTTTCATGGCGCGTCAAAAGAGTAATGTCTGATATTGACGCAATGCTGGACAAGGCTTCGCCCCGGAAGCCGTAGGTGCTTATGGACTCTATATCAAACACATCACTTATCTTGCTTGTGGCATGATCCTTTATGGCGAGCGTGACATCCTCGCGGAGGATGCCGCTGCCGTTATCGGAGACCGATATTTTCTTGAGGCCGCTCTGCAAAAGCTGAACGTCCACACGCAGCGCTCCCGCGTCGAGAGAGTTTTCCACAAGCTCTTTGACAACCGAAAACGGAGCCTCGACCACCTCACCGGCGGATATCTTGCTCGTTATGTTGTCGGACAGCAGGCGGATCCTTGGCGTTTCTTTCATTAAAATTCTCTTAAAGTTCTCTGAGCGCCTTAACCAATTCGGGCAGTTTTACGCCCGAAGGCCCATGCAGAAACACATTGGTTATGCGGTTTGTGAAACCGGTTTTTTCCAAATTGCTTTCTATGATAAAAGC
>JAITPE010000227.1 GCA_031289575.1 Spirochaetia bacterium
GAAAGCATCGGCGCCCTATCCGCATCCGTAGATGAAATAAAAAAATCAATAACCAAGGCCTCATCGCTGATGTGGATGCGAATCATCCCTGAAGAGGAAACAACCCTTGAGGGAAACTATCTGCATAATATGTACTTTGAACAAACAAACGGCACACAATTACCGTTAAACAAATAAAAAGGGAGAACTACGACATGGCTAACAACGAGATTCATAAATTAGGCGAATTTCTTATCGAAAACCAAATTATTAACAAGGAACAGCTTCTGGAGGCGCTTACTCTGCAAAAAGACAATCCGGAGAGACTCATAGGGCACATTTTGGTGACAATGGGAATCGTAACGAAGGAACAGTTGATAATGGCCTTCGAGATGTACCTTGTGACTACCGGCCTTTCGGCTACGCACGCTGATGAGTGGCTCGACCAGGACGAAATAGACACAATAATGAACAAACTCAAATAAGCTGATTGGAATTTTTGCTTGACAAAAAATCTATAGGCTATAAAAATAATTACATGATAGAATTTGAAGACAAAATATGTTTTGGCTGCGGACCGGATAATCCTCACGGCCTTCATCTAAAGCTTCAATTTGATGACGATACCAAGACAACATACGGCAGATTTACGGCCAATGAATTTCATGAAGGTCCGCCCAACATAATACATGCCGGGATCATTGCCGGGCTTCTTGATGAGACAATGATAACCGTAAACAAGTATCTTGATTTTGTCGCAATAACGACAGAGTTGGCCATACGTTACTTGCAGCCGGCATTTGTTGGGGAAAATCTATACATTCGCGGCTGGTTTATTAAAAAAAGTAAAAAAGTAATCGAAAACAGGGCGGAGATCGAAAATGAAATGGGTAAGATTGTTGCCAGAGCAAAGGGTAAATACTTAGAGGTTGATGTTATCCCTCAGCTCGAGTAATCCGCCGCACTTTAAATAAAAGCATAGATAGCAAGCATAAGCAGCATAAATAGAAGCCGAAGTGGTGAAATTGGTAGACGCAGCGGACTCAAAATCCGCCGGGGGCAACTCCATGAGGGTTCGATTCCCTCCTTCGGCAAGTTCCACGTTTTTTGCACGCTCCACAACATACTGTCGGGATGTTAAAAAATCACAGACAATCAACTGCTCTCATATCGGGAAGGCTTACATCCGTGAGTTCGCCGTCGAACTTACGGATAACCATGAGCAGCGCTTCATCGTATTTTTTACAATCTTCAGATGCAGCCCGTCCGAGTGCCGGATAAATATTTCTTTTTGCAGGCCCGGCAGCCGCATGAAAAAAACCGTATTTTTGTCCTGATTGAAATCTCCCATTTTTTGACACATCGCTCTTCATAGCTCCTCTTTTTTATTTTTTATTTTTATTTCAAATTATACGCAGTAATGCCATATAAAAGTATAGTAAAAATTTGTTTAGTATTTTGCAAGTACTTTTTTATTTTTTTTGAAAAAAAATGCATGGTAGCGATTTAAAATTAGGGGGCAGAGCCCATTTTCAGTGCGAGGTTGCCTACCGAGCAACATCAACCCGTACGACGGCGCCTATTATATGTTTCATAGGGCGTTGCCCTATGCTATTGGAGATATGGCTTTCAGCCATAGTGCAAGCCGCACGCTGTAGCGGCACTACCTCACAAGGCTGGTTTATTCGGCAACCGAGGGTGAAATCTGATTTTGCCGGTACGAATGGGCTGAAAGCCCGACGAGCATTAGCGTAGGGCAACGCCCTACGCATCGAAAATGTTTGTATATCGTTTTATCCCATAAATATCGTTCATCATATTCAATATGGTCGATATGTCCGCCTATTAGGAGATTGTGTCATTGCGACTGTGAGCCTATAGATAAAATTGCCGTGCAATCAATCCTGCGAAGCTGAATTTCCGCTTAAAACAAACAAACCGTACTCGGCAAAATAATTTGGCGCGAAGCCGACCCTGCTGCTTTTTCCGTCTTTGCCAAGACAGAAATGCAGTCTTTTTTCTATAGCATAGCCGTTGTCCTGGCAGTAGGTTTCGAAATCCTTTATGGTGACCATGTGTATGTTGGGAGTGTCGTACCACTCATAGGGAATGGAGGGCGATTTGGGCATGCTGCCGCGCCATGAAAGCTGATGCCGTATGGGGTGGTACGCGAAGTTGGGGAAGCTGATTATTGCCTTTCGGCCTATGCGGAGTATTTCTTTTATAATGAAGCCTGGTCTTTTTGTGCTCTGCAGAGTCTGGTTCAGGATCACAAAATCAAACGAATTGTCCCTGTAATCAACCAATCCTTCATCTATATCAGCCTGATAGCAGTACAGTCCCTTTTCCAAGCAAAGGCTCAGACCCTCTTCGGATATTTCCACGCCGTAACCCTTGATGCCTTTCTTTTCGCACAGCAGTTCAAGAAGCGCGCCGTCTCCGCAGCCGAGATCAAGCACGCTCGAATTTTGTGTAACTAATTCCGCTGCAAGGTCGTAGCCTATCTCTCTATGCTCCGTCATTTTTCCAACTGATTTCATCATATTGTCTCCTTAAAAAGTTGGATATGTTTTTCTGCAGAAGTGCGTTATCAATCAAAAACGAATCATGGCCCTTGTCGGTTTCTATATTTGTGTATACAACATTTTTTCCGTTTCCGCGCAGCGCCTGAACAATATCCCTTGACATTGAACTTGTGTAAAGCCAGTCCGATGTAAAACTGATTACTAAATAATTTGCCTTCACTTTTTCGAAGGCCGGAATCAAGCTTCCGTAGCCCGATGATAAATCAAAAAGATCAATGGCTCTTGTTATGTACAAATACGAGTTGGCGTCAAAGCGGTCGACAAACTTGTCGCCCTGATGATGAAGATACGATTCCACCATGTACTCGGTCTTGAAGGAAAAGGCATCGGGATCATTTTCCTGAAACTTGCGCCCGAAGCGTTCATGCATATTCTGCTCGCTCAAGTATGTTATGTGAGCGATCATCCTCGCGAGGCTGAGCCCGGCTCCGGGAATCTGATGCCCATAGTATTTTCCCCTGCTCCAGTTGGGATCGTTTATGATGGCCTGCCGTCCCACTTCGTGAAAGGCGATGCCCTGCGCGGAAAGCCTTGCGGCCGTTGCGATGGCTAAGACCGAATGAACCATCTCTGGATAGAGTATCGACCAGGCGAGCGATTGCATGCCGCCCATGGAGCCTCCGGCGGCCGCAAGAAGTTTTGTTATGCCGAAATGCTCCATCAGCCTGCGTTGCGCCTTTACCATGTCACATATTGTTACAATCGGAAAATCAAGCCCGTACTGTACGCCTGTGGACGGATTAATTGTGGCCGGCCCGGTTGAACCATTGCAGCCGCCTATTGTATTGCTCGATATTATGAAGTACTTTTCGGTGTCGAAGGCTCTGCCCGGCCCTATGTAGATGTCCCACCAGCCCGGGCTTTTTTCGTCCGGAGAATTGTAGCCCGCGGCGTGCGCCGACCCGGAAAGCGCGTGCAGAATAAATATAGCGTTGCTTTTATCTTCGTTAAGCGTGCCATAGGTTTCGTACGCGATGGTTACAGGAGCAATTTCCCGGCCCGATTCAAGTTCGAGTTTATCAAACGTAAAAAACTGCGTTTCAACTATACCTACGGAATTTGAGTTATTTTCTTTGCTCATGGCAAACCTCCATTATGAAAATTAAAACAGGAAATTCCGAAGGCGCAAAAGCAAAAAGATGTGATAGCGGATAAGCATGTCTGCTGTCTCATCTTCCGGAATATTCCGTTGGAATTGGCACCTCTTTGCGGGTGAAGCTATCCGCAACGGTTGCCGTGGCTTCGCAGGGCCAGTCCCTCCGCCACTCTGGATAAGACAAATCGCTACCATTCACCTATGGATAAGTATTTTGTCAATAAAATTATTATTTTATCAAGTCGGCAAGGGTGGCGTTGCCCACAATGCCCTTGCGGTTTTGCTCCATAGTTTTCAAGAGTTCTTCCATGTAATCACGCAGATGAGATTTCTTTACGCCCTTTGGAACAACAAGGCTCATGCTGTTAATGCTGTCTATAATGCCGGCAACCGGAATATTCTGAGACGAATTGGCCGGTATGTAGCCCATATTGTGATCGTGCAGAATTACCTTGTCATGCATAAATTTTTTAAGGAAAAAATCAACCTCTTCCGAATTGTATGTGCACAGCTTCGACAACTCCTTGTAATCGGCCCCGCCCTTGCCCGCTTCAAATTTTTGGTATATGTGGCATATGATGGATATGCCGTAATATATGTGAATTTCGTGCCTGTCGTTTAACTCACGGTAGATGTTCGCGTAAATCTCCGGATGCATAAGCGTGTACGAAACCTCCGCTCCGTAGAGAATAATAATTGCCGACGCGTAAATCATAAGCAAGAACAGCGGAATAGAAGCAAGCGCGCCGTATATGGCAATGGTTCCCTTTGCAAAACTTTGAATGTACACAATAAAAAGCAGAATAAAAACGACCCACACGGCTCCGGTAAAAGAAGAGCCTATAGCTGCCTCTTTGAACGGCACCTTTGTGTTTGGCATCATGATATAGCACAGGAAAAAGAAGACCCATATAAAAATAAAAGGCGTCAAAAAATTTATAAGAAATCCCAGAAAATCACTGCTTTCGATTCCGTCCCAGGTCTTTCCCTTGTCCGCGGAAATCATGACAAGCCCCTTATCTCCAAGCGCCCACAGAAAACCGTCTTTTTCAAAAAAGCTGTTGATTTTGGATGTGGGCAGATGGCTGATATTCCAGTTCTCCCCGCCGTCAAGCGTGCTGATTATTCTGCCTCTGGAACCGGCGGCCACTCCCTCGTCCTTGTTGAAAAAGTACGCATCTGTGTAATTGAAGTTTTTCAAAACAATAGATTCCCATGAGCGGCCGCTGTCCTGACTTTTCAAAAGTACTCCGCCGCTGCCGACTAACCAGATAATCTCATTGCTCACAAAAAACGAATTGTTCAGCGATACGCTCTGCTTATTGAGTTTCGCCGCGTTTATTTTTTCCGCGTTCCATGACTTTCCGCCGTCATTTGTCCGCAGTATTGTTCCGTTGCTGCCGGTGATTATTCCGGTCTTGTTCCTGAATCTTATTGACGTAAAATTAGCCATAATATCGTGGCCCAGCATCTGCCAGCTTTGGCCGCCGTCATTTGTTGAAAAAATCAGCCCTCCGTCGGCCGCTATGAAACCGTCATTTTTGTTCAGCATGTGAATGTCGTTGAACGAAATGTTTCCCCACTTTTTAAGCGACCAGTTTTTGCCCGCGTTATATGTATACAAAATTATGCCCTGATTGCCTGCCGCCCAGCCGTTATCTTCTATAAATTGAATATCCGAAAAAACCGTTTCAGAGTAATTATATTCCGTGCCTTCAGCGGGAATAAAAGTTTTTTCCGACGCGTCAAAGGCATATAGGATCTGATTATCAAAATCCACGGCGGCGGCATTAACAGTATTGAAATCCCTCGATTTGGGCACACCGGAAGCGCCGCCGGTATTGGAATACATGAGCGATGATTTGCTGCCCGCTACCCATATTTTTGAGCCTGCATACTCGGCCGATGTATACGCCGGCGCCGAGAAGGCGGCGGATAAACTCGTCGCGAGGGTTCCCGCCGATATAAATATAATCGGCCCGAGCGTAAGGGCCGCCCAGTAGTAGACTATTTTCATCAGAAGCCTGCGCTGCTGCTGAACCTTCCATATATTGTTGAGCGAGCTTTCCAATGTGCGCAGCATGGCCGTAGCCGTAAAGAGCATGACTATCGCGCTTATTCCGCCTATCTTTCCGGCGTTTTCAATAAGCGATGATATGGCCGCGAATAACGGCTCCACATTAAGTCTTATACTGTGCTCGGCCATGAAGGACGATATAGCCCTGAAAACTTCATCCTTTCTGGCGTCTTTTCCCTTAAGAAAAGAGGAACCCGTAAGAATCACGGTGAGCGTTGGAATCAGCGAGACCATAATAGCATATGTGATTGACGCGGCTTTGGTGAGGCACTGGTCTTCCAGAAATTTTCTGGTGGCCGTAATAAATACCTTAACCGTATTTATAAGCTTATCCGGATATTTTCCATACGAACGCTCACCCCTTGCAGCGGAAGAAATAAAACTGAGGATAAAAAGTTTTTTGATGGCCAATTCCTGTTTTATAAACGGTATTTTTATTCTCAGAGATTTTTTTGCTTTCTTTTTTTCGGTTTCCATATCACTGCCCTTTGCAAAAAGTATGATAGATACACAAAAAGATTAAGAAAATTTTTTGTCAATTTTTATCAATCAAGATACATTCCGGAGAATATTCTCGCCAATGACGAAGAAAGAAACACGCCTTCAACGCGCGCGCTTATCATGGTTTTCTTTATTACCGAGTACGGCGAAGCCTCTGTCCTGTTGTCGCAGGCCGTAAAGAGTTCGTCATCCATAATTTCTTTTTTTTCGTACAGTATACCGCCGGTATTGCTTTCCCGCTTAAGCGGAACAAATACAAAATAGCTGTGCCGGCCGTTTGTTTCAATCAGGGCGGATGCCTTTTCATCTTCTCTCAGAGCGGGGGCATGCTCATCGCCGGTTATCGCCTGGCCGACAGGAGCGCCGTTAAGGTAAATACGGCCTTCTCTTGTGATTACAGTTCCCTTTTTGTTCAGCACCGCCCTGCCGAAACGCATAATGTTACCATCAGCGCCGGAATCGGCGCCGGAATCAGCACTGTCACTATAGAAGGCAATCACCTCTCCGGCTGCCGGAGCGGTCTTTTTTTTGAGAAGCATAACAATATCGCCCTTACGCAGGTGCGGAGCGGATTTATCATCGGTAATTTTCACAAAGGCGAACACAGCGTTGAAGAACGCGATCGAAAGCCACAGAAGAATGACATTGAGCGCAATGAACGCGCCCAGAAACGGCGGCGACGCTCCCATGTTGAGCGCCACAATATTTGATTTGCGCAATCGCAGGTACGCGTCAATTGGAGAGGCGACAGCGCAGGCAATGCTGAAAATAAGTACAGGCAAAACAGCGAGCATATAGCTTTCTTTATGTGTAAACGAAACATACAAGGGCAAAGCCAGAAGAGGAAGCGAACGCCCCATAAGCATAACGATGCCCCTCAGCGGGGCGCACGCGTACACCTGCCCGGCTCCAGTGAAAAACACGGAGAGCAGCACAGATACGCGCAGAGAGCGCGGGCGCTTTTTGTCTAATGTAAAGAGCTTTGCTTTCACAAAAAAGATTTGATGAATTTACGCACCTTCTCCTTTCCATGGTATATTCCGAAATGCCCTTCGCAAAGAATATCGGCGCCCAGAGTCAAAAGAAATTCAAGGGACTTTTGGTATTCGGAACGGTTCGAGTGTAAAATGATTTCGCCTATGGGGCCGTGGACATCCTGTCCAAATAAAACAAACAATCCGTCCGAGAGCAGGGTAAAAACAACAGAGCCCGGCGAGTGCCCCGGAATATGGTGCATGGTCACGCTGAGCTTATCGAGCCTGAACTCTTTTTTATTCCCGCTCACAACAATGTCCACAGGAGTAGGAGCAATGTGTCCGCCGTACCACTCCGCTCCGGTTACATTTTTGTCGCCGCTCGTTATAAAGACCGCGTCTTTTTCATGCGCGACAATCTTGGCGGCGGTAGCTTTCCGGAGCGCGTTCGCTCCGCCGGTATGGTCAAAGTGGCAATGGGTCAAAAAGATATAGGCGATGTCTGATTCTTCCACGCCGCAGGCTTTCATGTTTTCAAGAACTCTCTCCGTGCCGCCGCCGCAGCCCGAGTCCACTATTGCCGATTGTTTTCCGTCTTTTATGAGGTATATTGATGCATCCGCCGGATCGGAGAGCGCGCCGCGCTCGCCGGTCCCGCCTATTTGAAAAATGTCTGATGTTATCTGCATATTTACTCCAAGTTGTTTTTATACACGGATACAGCTCAGCAAAAAGCACACCTACGATGAAAGAGACAACCGGCTTTGTCAAGTCATATTGCAAAAAAGTTTTTGCCGTTTATAAAAAATATGCAAAAATTATGTAATCGCATATGGCGAAAAAACGCTTATTTTTGCATTAGTAAAAGTGCCATGGATACTAAAATAAATACTGATTTTGATGAACTGTACCGCTATTACAGAAATCCTGTAGTGCGTTTTCTTTACACTTTTGTACGAAATGTCGCCGTGTGTGAAGAACTCATGCAGGATATTTTCATGGCAATATACAAGAAAAACATCGGCCTTAGGGCCAATGATTTGCAATCTCAAAAATATCTCTTTGTAATGGCCCGCTCATTTGCCCTTGATTACATAAGAAGAGAAACAAGAAGGAATAAGAAACTATATGAATCCATTCTGCCCGAGATCAACAAAGATGATATTCTTAATTCTTCATTGGAAGATTATTATATCGAAGGAGAAGTTATTTCGAGCCTGCATGATGTGATAAATTCATTTCCCGAAAATGAACGCGATATTTTTTTGGAGACCCATTTAACTAACGAGGGCAAAAACAAAGTAAGAGAAAAATACAAAATATCGCTGTACAAAATAAACAAGATCGATGAAAAAATATCGACACGCATAAAAAGAAAACTAAAGAATTATTACAATAATGACAGCTAAGCAAAGTAAAAATTTTCCACGCCGTTTTGCCCTATCATGCTTAAGGGAACAAATCCGCGCATCTCACGGCGGCATAGAAACCACATGCTCTCACGGCTGCCGTTTTCCGCAAGCTCTTCGATATAATTTATTGCGCTCATGTTCAGCCCGGCCCACGGAATAAGTCCTGGGATATTTCCGTTTTTCGTTTCAAAAGTAAAATGCAAAACCTGTCCGGCTTCATTGTACAGGCAATCCGTTATGTTCTCCGAACAAATCAGTTCATATTCCGCGCTGCGTTTTTTCTTAAAATAATTATAACGGTAATCGTCATTGTGAAACAGAGTGAGCTGGTACAAACTATCTGCGCTTGTTTTTTCCTTATAAAAAAAAGTTGTTCCTTTGGATGAGGATATGCGTCCGTCATCATTTATCTTGTAGTTTTTCAGAGTAAAGACCGCCTCGGAAATGTGCCTTATGGAAATTGACGCGTCCCAGTGGTTTTCACGGTTGTAGAGCGATTTGATATTCTGCATGCCGCCGGCGTCTTTTGTACTGTCGTAAAAATCAGCCATATTGACGCTATATGTCGCGATGCGTTTTTTTTCTTTGTGATATACAAGCGCGGTAACGCCGGCAAAACCCGAACGCGTATGCCAGGGATACGCTCCGAGTCCGACAAAATCTCCATACGGAAGCGCGCGGTAAACGCTTCTGCTTTTTTCGATCAGCTTGTCCGCGGTTTTGCCGCCGGTATCTTTAAGCAGCAAAGATGATGTAATGCGTATGCGCGACAGCGTTGAAAAGCAGCGGTTTTGGTTGAAGTCCGCGTTCTTTGCCAGCATGTTTTCAATATCGGAAGCGAGACTCCAAAGGAGTCTCGCGAGATTGCCTATTCCTGAGCCTTCTAATTTTAGAGACAACTGTCTGGCCGACTCAATGTTTGTCTCATCGGCGGATATTATTCCCTTTATCAGGACCAGATCGGCAGCTTTTACAGCCTGCTGTAAAAGCTGCCTGTCAAGTTCCATTGGCGCGGCGGCTCCGGCTTCGGTCCCGCCAAGAAGAAGGC
>JAITPE010000002.1 GCA_031289575.1 Spirochaetia bacterium
CAAACCCTCTGAACAAATATACTATGCCTCTGAAAGAATGAAGAGTTACTTCAACTCTGAGCGATATATATCGGCCTTTAAAAAGGCCTACCGCAAAAAGAAATACCGTTTCGATTACCAAAACATGAACAAGATACGCTCGGAGATACTAAATACAAAAAACATATCCGATGTATAGCTACAGCAATTCCTTCATGCGCCTTATTCTTGCTAACTCGTCGGCATCCTTGAGATAGTTCACAGTCATTGACTTCATCAATCCTATAAAGCTGTCGGCTAAGGCTATGACAGCCTCTATGCTTTCGGCGCATTCTGTTTTGGCTGTTCTCAGCGCCTCGCCTTCGCGGCTCTCGTTCAGGAACCTGTCCAGCATTTTTTTATCCATGCCTGTACGGCGTATGAGTCCATCCATTTGGGCGGATATATCGTAGTCGAGCGAATCTATGGCGGAAATAAGGGCGGCGTTCTCGTCCATCAAATCGTTCATGGCCTCGAAGTTTTCGGCTCTGAGCAGTGATTCCTGAGCGCTGTAGTGTTCTGCTATTTTAATAAGAAAGGCGTTTTTTCCTGAGTACAAGACGCGAAGTTTATCAACTATGACGGCTATATCATCCCTCAATGCTGAAGCTGCCTTTCCCGTTCATGTTCATGTGGTCGGTCTTTGCCTCGTTGGCCGATATCTGATCCCATGCGTCACGCAGCACTTTCAGGTTTGCTATCACGGGTTTTATTTTTTCGGATTCTTTGGAAATGTTGGCTTCCAAAAGCTGCTTTTTAAAAAACATATAGAGGTTAAAGAGGTTGCCCGCTATTTCGCCGCCTTCGTTCATATTGAGCGAGAGAAGGAGCTCTGTGATTATGTCTTGTGCTTTTATAATATTGTTGTTGGCCACATCGTATGTTCTTGGCGAGTCCATATTTTCAGCGGCGATGTTGAGAAATTTTATAGCTCCGTCATAAAGCATAACTATCAGCTTACCCTGATTAGCCGTAGTAACCTGAGTTTCCTTATATTGATCATACGGATTTTTATTCGGCAATGCCATATTCACCTCATTACAGACAAGCTGTATATTTTATTATCGTATTGAAAATATGCTAACTTTATAGAATTATACCGGCGGAATCTGTTTCCGGCGCCTTTATCAAAGAGACTTGTCGCGTGAGGGCGGCGCAAAGTATGAGTTCTTCAAATACTGTTGATTTTGGTATTTCCACGGGTCGAGAAGTACACCCGATACCTTTTGTACCTTTGTAACCTTTAGCTTGTTGTTTATGGAAATCAGATATATCCCTCTTCCGAACTCCTTGGCCTTTCTAAAGGAGTCCGATAGTTTAGTCAACGTTTCCGTGTCCGGGGCAAGCGCCGCCTCAATGGCCGTTTCTATAGACTGGCCGTCCTCAATCGGCAAAAGTATGGTTCTCAGTTTGGGCGCCTTATTTGAATAAAAAAATGTTTTGTTTTCATTTGACGGCTTGTATGCGGTTTTGCCGCCGCTTGACGCTATAAGAGTGTCGCTTTTGCGGATGCCGAGCGCCCGCGAGTACTTGTCTTTATACGCCTTGTAAACAGGGGAGTAGCTCAACAGGTCATATGCCTGTTTGTAATAGCGCCCGGCTGTTTGCTGCTTTTTTTTCTTGTTCTTGTTTTTGGTTGACGCGGCAAGGCTGTACAGCTTTTCGGTCTGTTCTATTTTATTTTTTATGCCGGCAAAACAGCTCATATGCGGCTTGAGTTCTTTTCCGGATTTCTTTTCCATAATGTCGATGGTAGCCAATGCTTTCTGCGTGTCGGCGCACTTGAGGTAGTATACCGCTATTCTTGCCAATTTCATCATCTCGACGCGGAGATCATCCTCCGGTTTCTTGCCGAGCTGTTTCGGGGTTTTGGATGAGATATCGACTTTGAACACATCCTTGATTGTTGATAAAAGCGCGGTGTACTGGGAATCTGTAAGCTTTACGGCATATTCCTTTGACGCAAGCAGTTTTTCCTCTTCGGGATTGGATATAAACCCGCTCTCGTATATGATTGATATTGGATAATCAAGAAAATAGGTGAAGCGGTCATCGCCGACAACCCCCTGTTCCCAATTATTCGGTTTAATGCCTTTTGACACAAGGCTGTCCCTAAGCCTTTGGGCATACTCTTTTGAAAAGCCGCCGGCGTCAAACATGTTGTAGAGTGTCAGGAAGCCTCTGTACTGGCTGCCGACATCGCGCAGCATTTTTTGCCCGCCCAAACTGCGGGTTATATGAATTCCAGGGATATTCAGTATGCCGTCGGCCTTATCCATAACCGATACATTGTTGAGATGCTCGGTGATAATCATGAAGGCTTCGGCCTTGGCCGCGAGTTCGGTTGTCTTTGTAAAGGGGATATCATTATATATTTCGCCGCGTTCCTCAAGTACATCAAGAAAATCAGGAGTGGTCTTTACTTCAATGTGCGGATTGGCCTTGAGTTTTTTGTACATTTCTCTCGCTATTATGATTGAATAGTACTCTTCCGGTTTATTGGTACAGCTCTGGCGGCGCGTTGCCGCGCCTCCCTGCCATTGGCCGTTTTTAAGCTTGCCGTGGGCAGGGTCTATGAATATGACTATTTTTTTGCCTTTTTTAAGGGAACCGTAGATATCGGAATATGTATCATCAATTGTGTTGATTATATCCATGAGCGCGCGCGATTTCTCCACGCTGCGCTCGTTCTGGAAAATATCCTTGATTTCCTTGCTCTGCTTGTCAATAGGCGATGATGTTTCCTGTCCGGCCGCTATCAGACCTGAATAAAAAAATATTAAAAAAAATACGGGCGTAATCAATTTCACCCATTTAAATATAAAGCTAAACATAAAGTACCTCTGCTC
>JAITPE010000091.1 GCA_031289575.1 Spirochaetia bacterium
GATAACGGCATTTTTGCCGAGATCATCAATCCTGATTTCTGCTCAAAAAAAACTATCTCGCGCTGCGTTACAAATATAAGCTCCATTTACAAGAACCGTGTTGTTTACTTCTTCTCCGATGCCGCCGTCATTCTCGCGTCCGACAGCGGCGACTTTGCCTTTAACGCGCAATTGTACAATAAACTTACAGAAATGTTTTCGCGCAGGGACGAACTGTCACGCATGTTCTACAACGAGGAACACTTTTTCTCAAATCTCATAGAGACCGAAACGCTTTTGTCGTATCTGGGCGGAGCAAAAGACAACGCGGACGATTCGGCAAATGACGAACCCGCTGCCGGAAACGAACTCGACAAGCTGTATGCCGAAAAGAATAATCTCGTGCTTTCAACGCTTTCCAATGAGATGCCCGCTTTCAACCAGGCGGCAGCCGTGAGGTTTGCGCGGGACAACCAGGCGCTGACTTTCCTCAAGGAATCAGAACTGGCCGAGGCATCCGAACGCTATATTGATGAAATGGAATTTTTGTTTAAGCTGAGGACGCTCTCACAGTACATGCCAAGGCTTAATCTCTACATAAAAAACATTCTCGCGTATAAAAAAGATTATTACTATAACGCGGCTCTCGGCTTCGAGAAAAAAAAGGATTGGGAAACGGCAGGCAAACTGTACCAGGCCATTTTGGCTCTTGATAAGGATAATTTTGAGGCCAACTACAGGCTCGGCCTTTTGAGCCTTACGGTTCAGGATATGGATTCATCATTCCGCTATCTTCAGTACGCATTGTCCCTGCGCAAGGATGACCCAAAGGCCTTGACACAAATGGGCATTCTCCTTTTTTCAACAGGGCGCGCCGCCGATGCCCTCAGGTATCTCACACAGGCTTTGGAAAGGAACGAGTACACGGCGCAGGTATTTTTCTATCTCGGCCTCGTGTACGAGGAACTGGGAAGATTACAGGAATCGAAGCAGAGCTACGAAAGGGCGGCGGTAGCCGACCCCAATGACGAGACAATTAAAACAAGGCTCCAGAATCTCAATGTGAAAATACAAGCCGAGATAGATAAATGGAAAATGAATTCTCCAAAGAATGAGTTCGAGTCCGAAAGAGGAGAGACCATCCAACTGCCCGTTGATAAAACATCTTATGATATGCGGCTCGATGACAACAGCCCCGCAGAAGAAGGGAATATTATCGGCAATTAGCCGAGCAAGCCGGCCAAGTCGTTCGGCAGCGGCGCGCTGAGCAAAAGTTTTTTTCCCGAAACGGGATGCGTCAGTTCTATTGAACCGCAGTGAAGGGCGCTCCTGTGAAAGCCGAGTACCGATGTTATTTTTTCGCTCATTCCGTTTTCAATAAACTCAAGGTAGCACCTTTCATCAAGCCCGTACATTTTATCCCCGGCAACAGGAAGCCCGACATACAGGCAGTGAGCCCGTATCTGATGAGTGCGGCCTGTTTCAATGACCGCCTTAAGAAGAGTCAGTTCTCCGCACTCTCTGATTTTTGTAAAACGAGTAAGCGCGCTTTCCGCGGCGTCCCCGTAGGCTTCGCGTTTTTTGCGTATCAGCGAGTTTCTTGCCGCCCCTATGGGCGCCGATACGGTGAATTGATCTTCGGCAGGGCGCCCGTGTACAAAGACAAAATAGGTTTTCTCTCCCTCGGCAAGAGCCTTTTGCAAAAGCGGTACGGATTGGCCGCGCTGCGAAAAGAGGACAAGCCCGGAGGTTTCGCGGTCTATTCTGTTAATAGGGTAAAACTTTTTGTTCATGTCCGCTTCGAGAAAACTGAGCAGCGTGTTTTTGAAAAAACAGCCGGATGGGTGAACCGGCAGATTTGACGGCTTGTTGACAACAGTCAACAAGCCGTCATCGTAGGCGATCGAGTAAGCGCGGCTTACAGGAGGTTCCGCCATGCCGGTTCCCTCATAGGAAATAATGTCGCCCGGAGCAACAGGTTTATGCGGCGACGTTACGGCTACGCCATTGCATAGAAGTTTCCCCAGCTTAATTTCATGCTGCCATCTTGTCCTGCTGAAGTAAGTAAAACGCTCTGCGAGGTAGAGGTCGATTCTTGCTGCCACAGGAGAATCCCCGGGAACGGTTGACGCTATTGTCATGTTTTTGCTAAAGTCCATTAATGTCTTCATATATCGGCAAAAATATTTTGCAAGCAAAAATAAAAGGTTTTTGCGCTAAAAATTTTATTACCGTCCTGGGGCAGGAATTGAAACAGAACATTTTCTGTAATTTTTATTCACAAAATGGTTGACTTTTCAGCAGGATATAAGAGAAGTATTCTAACTATGGAAGTACGAGATTTTATTTATCATTTTACTGACATTCTCTTTTCGGAGATAGTTAAGCATACCATACTTATTGAGAGTTGGGATGAAAAAGATTTTGATCATAAATATGTAGAATATACAGATGCATTCTCTAAAATAAAAGATAGCTATTTACCTGAAGATGATAATATTGTAATTGAACGTTTGAATAATTCAAAGCATCAAGCCGTATTAAGATTTAATGAGCAAATAAAGGAAAAATTTTCTGATCAATTGGCTCATTATGGGATTTCGGAATCTATAATGGATCTGTTTCCTGATATATTTAATGAAAATACAGCTAATATGAACATATTAAGTACATTCAGAGATTTGGAGGAAAAAGCTTTAAAAGGAAGGCAATAATATGGGACAAAGAGAAATTTCAGAGCTGCTTTTGAAGTTACACAACTTAATAACAGGAACCGAACTAACTCGTGACGAAATAGTAAAAACAAGAACCATTGATCCTGATATTTCATTAATTCACAATGCCGAGTTAAGCGGAAAAGTCTCATCAGGCGATAAGATACCGGCCGGAAGATGGTATAAGCTTGAAGATATAATTGATTATGGACCATCAAGAAATACTAAATAAAACCGCAGAAGAAATTATTGCAAATGTTGATAGTGTAATTTTTATTGAGAAAATTTATGCTGAGATAACCAATAAAAAACGAGGTTTTGCTTCTCCATATCTCAATTTCCGTGACGCTTTATTTCATTACAAAAAAATGTACGAAGCAGACAGGGATGCTAATGATACATTATTTATAGAACAGAGAGCCTGTCTCAATGAACACTTGAACAGAGGCATCAAAGATTCTGCCATTGACTTATGTACTAATTTCTTTATCCCATGTCTGCATAGCATGATGGGCGCATGTACTCCCAATGATAAACATACAATTTTAAGGCATATCTACCACCAGTTTAAAAATTTAGTTGTTACGATACGGCTTGAAGGACAAATTTTACAATCTTATGACGATAAAGAACCACCATGGTTGTTGCAGCTTATCAATATTTGTAAAGACTTTGTAGACTATAGAGATAATGATACTTATATCAATAGGTTATATCTCAATTTCTTCCTGAACACATCCCCTGCCAAACAATAAAAAACAAGAAGTTCTTGACGTGCCTGCCCTCATCGAACATAGAAGAAAATAAAAAAGGATACTAATGTGCCCAAGCGTATATTGATTTTATTCAAAAAACCTCTTCTCTGGATCATGCTCCTTAACGCGGCGCTTTTTTTAACCGGCGTCTGGTGGGGC
>JAITPE010000119.1 GCA_031289575.1 Spirochaetia bacterium
AGGGCAAAACGGAAGAACCCGCCTCGTCGAGAATGTCCAATAGGGCTATTGCGGTAAATCCGTGATCTTTCGCTGCTTGCTTGTGCATTGCCGTATCCAGACGCTTTCCTGCATAAGCCGTGTTGGCGGTACTGATTTTTACCGCCACTTTTCCGGGCAGTTCCCGTCCCAGAGCCTTGTAAACCGCCGCTAATCCGGCAGGGCTTATATCTCGTGTCATAAAGACTTTGGCCGCTGTTCTATTTTTGTTCATTTTCATTTTTATAAATTTTCCTGTGCAAAAAACTGCTACTGCTACTGATACTGTTAATGCTAATAGTAAAAACTTTTTCGTCATGATTTTCCTCCCAAAAAAATAATTCGCGGACACTTCATTGAGCGTTTCGCGCCAGACGAAACCCAAGATTAAAACTGTTATTATTAGGCGGTGTTGAGCCGCGATACGCGCTGCGTAAATGTTTGGCGAAGTCGTTCCAACCTCCGCCTCTGTTTACGCGAAGCAAGCCGCTTGCAGGTCCCGTTGGGTCGGTCTGTGATCCCGTGCCGTATTCACCGTAATAATCCCAGCACCACTCCCATACATTGCCGTGCATATCAAACAGGCCCCATTTGTTCGCCGCGAAACTCCCTACCCTGACTGTTTTCTCGCGGTATTCGCCGGGATGCGTTTCCAATTTTTCTTGCGAAAAATAATTTGTTTCGATTGTGTAAGGGTATGTTCCGTAATAATTCGCCTGCTTCGTGCTGATGGAATTTTCGGTGTTGAACGGACTACTTGTTCCAGCACGGCAGGCGTATTCCCATTCCGCTTCGGTAGGCAAGCGATAGCCATTTGCAGTGCGGTTCCATGTGACGGTCGTACCGTTTATCGCATAGGTTAGAGCAAGTCCCTCCTTGCGGCTTCGCTCGTTGCAATAACGCACTGCGTCATACCATCTTACATTTTCTACCGGCAATGTGTCGCCTTTGAAATTGCTGGGGTTACCGCCCATCAGTTCACGGTATTCACGCTGCGTTACTTCATATTTGCCGATATAAAAATCACGGAGTGTTACACGGCGCTGAACCTCATCGCCTCCCCGCCACGCTTCCTGCTCGGGGCTGCCCATCATAAAAGAGCCGCTTTTTATGAGGATAAAATCAGCTTTGCCGCCTGCATAGGCGCCGGCTATGGACGCTGTCAGAATGCTGGTAATCACTATTATGTTTTTATTCATGTTGTGCCTCCAAGCAAAAAAGTGTTAAAACAAAGAGTAATAGTCCGAGCTTTTTCGTATTCATAAGTATCTCCTATATTTTTTGATAATTATTTAACTGCATTCGCATATTCTTCATCGGAAACGGGTTCGAGCCATGTGTTCTTGTTGGTTTGCGGATTGCATTCAACCGCCAAATGCGAGAACCAACTGTCGGGCGCGGCGCCGTGCCAGTGAACAGTGTCCGGCGAAATCTCCACTACATCACCCGGAAGCAGACGGCGGGCAGCCTTTCCGCGTTCTTGATAATAACCTACGCCGCCGACAACAATGAGAATCTGCCCGCCGGTGTGAGTGTGCCAATTGTTGCGGCAGCCCGGCTCGAAGGTTACATTGAACACGGGAACGCCGAGCCGTTTGTCCTGCGTCAAGGGTGCGAGCCACGATTTACCGGTGAAGTATTGCGCGAAACCCATATTTTCCTTGCCGAATGGGAACGGGCTGGTTTTTGCCCCGCCTCCGTTGATTTCGTTTTTCACGAGGGCAAGGATGGCTTGCGTCTGGGCGTCGGTGAGACCGTTATGTTTGCCGATGGCGATATGAGCATTAAGCTGCGGTTCAAGTCCGGGGACGGCGGCAAGCATCGCGATGGTCGCGACTTCACGGGTCTGCCAGTCCAAATTGTCACGACTGAAAATGTCCCCGAAAAGATGCGCTTTAAGAAACTCATCAATTGCCGGCGCAAAATCGTAGATTTCACCTTTGACAGGAGCGCCGACGAGCCGCGTCTGGTTCACCGTCCCGAACTCAATGCTCTTTCCGGCCGGGCGCGGGCCGGGCAATTTTCCTTGTGCGTCCTTACCGCCGCGCTTTTTCAAGACCTCCATGAACGTGCTAATCGCGTTCAAAGAGCGCGGGAAGCCGCAATAAGCGTAAGCCTGCACAAGGACTTCCTTGACCTCGTTAACAGTCAAACCGGCGTCGAGACCGGCGGCCAATTCTTCCTGTAATCGCGGCAAGTTGCCGACAGCGGTATGTGCCGCAATGGCGGCGATTTTCTGTTGTCTCAGATTCAAATTCATCCCCCCTGCTTTTAAATTGTTGATACTTACTATTAAAATAATGCCTAATGCGATTATAAATCTTTTCATTATTCGACTCATTCTTTTTGCTCCGCCTTTTTACTGTTTTTCTGTCTTGACAGTTTATCCGGCTGTCATATATTTGAGTACGCGGATTTGGAGTTACTCTAAGTCAAGCGTTTTTTAGAATTTTTTTTTGATTTTCCGATTTTTTTTTCTGGAGGGTTTTATTGTGTATACGGTACAACAGGTATCCAAAATGATGAATATTTCTGCCCATACCCTTCGCTATTACGATAATGAGGGCTTATTCCCTTTCGTATCGCGAAGCGCGGGAAGCGGAGCGCGGGTATTTTCCGATGACGACCTTCAATGGGTCTATACAGTCCAATGTTTCCGTATGACCGACATGCCCCTTGCCGATATAAAGCATTATATTGACCTCTGCGTAAAAGGGGATGAGACCATAGCGGAGCGTTACGAAATCATAAAAAAACAGAGCGGGATTGCCTCAAAAGAACTTGACATCATGCAGGAACGGGTAAAGATGCTTGAAAAAAAGGTGGATTACTATAAAGCTCTGCTTGATGGAACAGAAGGGGAAGATTATTGGAACCCTATTTATCTCAAACTGATGCGGTGCCTTGCTGATTAATATGTTTTTTAGAGATCGCACATGCTTCAAGGAGGCTTAAAATGAAATCCTCATCAAACACAAAAACAGTCATCGAAGCGGCAGCCTATCTGCAGCGCTTAACCAGCGAAACAAACTACATGAAGCTCATAAAACTGTTATATTTTGCTGACCGCTATCATCTAAGGCACTATTGTTTTCTGTTCACAGAAGACGACTATAGAGCTATGAAACTAGGGCCTGTCGGTTCCCAAACAAAAGATATATTAACACTGAATGATTTTTATATTTATAATCTATCAGAAGAAGAACAGCAAACTATAAAGGATTCTGTCAGCTTAGTAGGTCAATATAAGATCAAAGTCAAATCCGACTCTACCCGAAATCTGTCTAAAAGTGCGATAGAAGCACTGGATTTTTCTGTGTCTAATTTTGGGGAGTTCGATACTTTTCTGTTATCGGATATTACACACGATTACCCCGAATGGCACCGGTACGCCAAAGACTTCGCAGCTCGTACGGTAAACTCGATAGAAATTCACCCTGAGGACATGTTTGACAATCCTGCGACAGACGCGCCCTATATTGCTAAATATCTAAAAGGCCTCGACCCATTTAAAGATGACACGGTTTTCCTTAAATCCATGAAACAGATTTATCTGTATGGGGATATAGCTTGAAATGGATTTGCCGGAAAATATTCTCCTTCTGTTCGATCCGAAGGCCGGAAAGGTTTTCAGGGGAAACTACCCGAAGGAATTAGAAGCCAGGGAGCATTCCTGTATTATAATAACGTCATCAACAAAAAATGTATGTTATGTGTTTATGACATCTAAAAAAAATACCATAGATTTCTTGCACAGGGATGATGAAAAAGGTTTTGTGGAACTTGGAACAGATTTTTCATCAAAATATTTTAATCACCCGCAAATTACCTATATTTCATGCCATAAAAACAAAATAAAAACTATCCCTAAAGAAGAAATTATTAAAGGCTTACAAGACCACAGTATGCATCTTCAAGATGACGTTGATATAGATGTATTATATAAAATTTACGAGGCCATAAAAGAAACTAAAACTTTGCAAGACGAAGATAAAGAACAAATATTAAAAGGAACAGGATACCCATATGAAACTGAATAAACCACAATTCATTGAATCAATAAATCTTATGTTTTTTCGGAATCATACATGCTGATAGTAATACTCGGGGCCGGCGTTGTCGGTACTCAGATAGCGTCGCAGCTCATTGAGGAAGGAAAAGATGTAGTCATAATAGAGAGAAATAAAGAGCGCGCAAAGTATGTTTCCGCCCGTCTTGATTGTATTGTCATAAACGAAGAAGGCACAAATATTGCCTCATTAAAAAATGCCGATATGGATAAGGCCGATATTTTCATAAGCGTTACCAATTCAGATGAGGTCAATATGATAGCCTGCGCTCTTGTCGCAAGCGAATTTGGCAATGTTAAGACCAAAATAGCCCGCGTCCGCAACCTTGATTACTCCGAGACAAAAATCATTGACAAGCCATTTTTCGGCATCGACTATGTTGTAAATACAGAGGTGGAGACAGCCCGCAAGATCGCGCACACCGTAGCCCTTGGAGCCGCAAGCGATGTTGTCTTATTTGAAAATACCGATCTGCAGATGCGCAACATTCAGGTTGCGGAAGATTCGCTCTTCAAAGATAAACAAATTAAAGACCTCCACAATTACATAAAGGAGCCCTTCCTCATAGCCGGAATCGTAAGCAATAACAGTTTTGTAATTCCATCGGGCGATACCGTTATAAACAAAGACGACATACTTTACCTGCTCTCAAGCCCGTATGATTTCGCCAAAATGTTTGCGCATTCCGACCGCAGGAAGAGCAAAAGAATATCCAGCATCATACTCGCGGGCGGAGGGGAAATAGGCTTCCTCGTGTGCCGCTACTTGGCCAACACCGGAAGAAAAATAACTCTAATTGAAATAGACTACGAGCTTTGCAAAGTTCTCGCCGAAAAATTTCCGGATGTCCTTGTAATAAACGCCGATATATCAGCCGAAGAAACCTTCACCGAAGAGAATCTCGGAAGCTACGACCTTATCATCGCGGCTACAGACAATCAGGAACTGAACATCCTCACATCTGTTTACGCAAAACATATAGGGGTTAAGCACAGCATATCGCTTGTTACCAATTCCAATTATATTCCGATAGCGGCTCAGCTCGATATAGATTCAACCATAAGCACCAAGCTCTCCACTGTTGACGCCATAATGAAATACATCCGCAAAGGCGACATAAAGAGCGTGAACAGCATATTTGATGGAAAAGCGGAAGTAATAGAATTTTCGATTGATGATGATAATATCATGGGACACAAGCTGCTCCGAGATATAAAGCTTCCTCCGGACACTTTGGTCTTATCGGTAGTGCGCAAAAAAAGATCATACCTGCCCGATGGTAATTTCATGATACTTCCGGGCGATGTTGTTATCATTATTTCGGGCAAGGAATCCATTGCCCAGCTTGAAGAATTTTTCCTGGATTAAACATGCTGCATTTTAAAGCCATATTTAAAACCATCGCTATTCTTGTTTTAATAACATCTCTCTTTATGCTTTTGCCCGCCGGAATAGCGCTGTATTGCGGAGAAATGCCGGCTTTCAAAAGCTTCCTCATCTCAATAGCCGGTTCTGCCCTTCTCTGCGGATCATGCCTTTTTTTTACAAGAAAGTACAAGAACGATATTTTTTCAACAAGGGACGGATTCCTCTTTGTGACCATGAGCTGGTTCACGGTTTCGTTGATGGGCACCTTTCCTTATTTTTTATCCGGCGCTATTCCCGATTTTACCAATGCTTTTTTTGAAACAATCTCCGGATTTTCATCAACAGGCGCCACAATACTCAACGACATTGAGTCTCTTCCAAAATCCATTCTTTTTTGGAGAAGCCTGACAAACTGGATAGGCGGCATGGGAATTGTTGTTCTCACTGTCGCCGTCTTCCCTCTTTTGGGCATCGGAGGACTTCAGCTTATCAAGGCCGAGGCTCCCGGCCCGACCGTTGACAGAATAACCCCGCGCATAACAGAAACCGCCAAGATCCTCTGGATCATATACATAGCTTTTACGGCCGCGGAGACTATACTTTTGCTGTTTGGAGGAATGAGCCTGTTCGACGCTTTGACCCATACATTCGGCACAATTTCAAGCGGAGGCTTTTCCCCTAAGGACAGCAGCATAGGATACTACCATTCGGCATATATAGAGTGTGTTGTAATCGTCTTCATGTTCTTATCCGGGGTCAACTTCGCCCTTCCCTATCGGCTTGCGGCCGGCAAGTCGCTGATGGTTTTCAGGGACACCGAGCTTAGGGCATATATAATTATATTGCTTACAGCAAGCCTGCTCATTTTTATAAATAAATTAGGGCCCGGTGATTCAATATTTAATACGGCGCGCACAGCAATTTTTCATGTAACCGCAATTCTTACCACTACCGGTTTTAATACAACAGATTATGAAAAGTGGCCGTATTTTTCACAGATGGTTCTGTTCAGCCTATTTTTCATAGGCGCCTGTTCCGGGTCAACAAGCGGCGGCATTAAGATTATACGGATCATCACTCTTTTGAAACAGGCGCTTAATGAGATAAAGCTTCTGCTTCACCCTCGGGGCGTATTCATTCTCAAAATAGGAAACAATGTTGTCAAAAAAAATATAGTCTATGCCATTGCCGGATTTTTCTTTTTGTATATCTTCACCGCTATTGTGCTGACATTCATAGTGGCATCTTCGGGAGAGGATATTTTTACATCATTCAGCGCTGTTCTTTCGGCGCAGGGCTGCATAGGGCCGGCCTTCGGAGCGGCAGGCCCTTCCGGGTGTTACGTCTATTTTGCGGACTATGTAAAGTGGACTCTTTCATTCGCGATGATTATCGGAAGGCTTGAGTTGTACACGGTTCTTGTCCTCCTGACGCCGGGCTTCTGGAAAAAATACTAAGGCAGTGGGCAGGGCCTCGCCCGGAGAAAGCGGGCTCTGACCTCTCCTCACCAGCGAAAAAAAACTTGAAAACCACAGGCGGCATATTACACTTGCATACCCAAGGAGAAATTTCATGAAACACTTGATACTTTTGCTTTGCCTTTTACCGCCGGTTTTTTCCAGCTGCTTTACCACTGCTGCTAAAGAATATGAAAGCATACACGGCAGGCATTACCGTTTTCAAAAAATATTCTTTCACCAAAAGGGCGCGACGCACAGCAGTATCTTCAAAGCGATGAATGACATTCAGCTTCCCAAAATCATGCGCCTTTTGGAACACAAGTACGGCATTACTGTGGATTACTCCGAGTTCGACCTATTCCTGTTCAACAAAGATCCCATGAAAATAAACGCCGACGGACTTCTCTCAAATGTCGATTTTTACTGGCAGAGCGGCGCGGCGAATCCCAACAGCATTGAACTTGAGGTATTATTCACAGAACAAACCGGCGGAGTGGATGCCGACAAGGATTTCATCGTCACAATAAAGGCCGAAAACTCAACAAAGGCAAGAATTTACGGAAGCTTTGTAAGCGCAATCCCATCTATTCCCGAAATAGCCTCAAGGCTCGGCTATAAACGATCGGTTGACGAAATCTATGTAAACACCGGTACAAATGAGCAGATCGACCTCAACTCCAAAAGCGATTCGCAAAATTACGCCGACATGGAAATAAGCGCCGAAAAGAACTACATTCAAAAACGCATGGATATTCAATCCCAAATGAAAGAGCACTATGACAGCCTTCCCGTTAAAGACCGCGAACGCTATAAAGAAGACATAATCAACTTCTTGAATGGCATTGATAAATGATTCTGCTGACAGGCTGCTCCGGCCTTATCGGCAAAAACCTTCTTGCGGAACTTTTACAGCAGGGAAAAAACATCAGGTGTTACGATTTTCTAAAGCCTGCCGGAGCGCCGCAGGGTGTAAGCTTTACCGGCGGCGACCTGCTCAATGAAGCGTCCCTCGCGGCAGCCCTCGACGGAGTACACACTGTGTTCCATTGCCTTGACATAAAACGTCCGGGCTCAAAGGGGCGGCGCTACATGAAAAAAGTCAATGTCAAAGGGACGGCGGCAATTCTTGCCGCGTCCAAGAAGGCGGGGGTAAGCCGTTTCTTTTTTATCTCCACGCATTCTGTGTA
>JAITPE010000137.1 GCA_031289575.1 Spirochaetia bacterium
CCGAGGCTATAATTTGCTTAAAGGCCTCTTCGCGCAGAGCCGCGCTGCAGGAACAGCTTATAAGTACCCCGCCTTTTTTTAGCAGATTCAATGCCCGCAAATTTATCTCTTTATATCCGCGGATTGCACCCTCAAGGCTTGAGGCCGATTTTGCAAAGGCCGGCGGGTCAAGAACTATCCAGCCAAAACGTTCATTGCCGCGCTCAAGGCCGCGGAGGATATCAAAGATATCCCCCGCGGCCGTTTCGATTTTGTCCTGCACCGAGTTGAGCTCCGCGTTGCGCTTTACCATGGAAAGCGCGCGCGGAGAGACATCAAAGGCGAGTATCTTCTCGGCGCCGGCCTTTGCCGCGTGAAGCGCAAAGGCGCCGGTATGGCAGCAAGCGTCAAGGCAGCGTTCGCCGCCGGCGAACGCTGCCGCCGTGGCGCGGTTCTTTTTCTGGTCAAGAAAATGTCCTGTTTTTTGGCCTGCCGCAAGGTCAACAAAAAGCGGAATGCCGTTCTCGTTTATTACAATTCCGTTTTCCGGAACGCTGCCGTAAATTACGCCGGAACGCCGCGGAAGGCCTTCCAATTTGCGGACGCCGGCCTCGCCGCGTTCCATAATGCCTGCCGGCGCGCCGCCGAATGATGAGTCCATAACATCAATCAGGGCCTCAACTATTTCATCGCGCCTTATATCCATGGCCGCGGTGAGAAACTGAACCGAGAGCCATGACGCGGCCGCGCTTTCGCCGCCGCGTCCGGTAAATTTATCCACAACAAGTCCCGGCAAAAAATCGGCCTCGCCGAATACAAGGCGGGCCGATTCATGCTTTAGGTCATAGAAATCCTCGCGGCGCTTTATGGCCTCGCGTATTCGGCGTTTGAAGAAACCTTTATCGACACCCTCTTTTGAATGGGAAAAAATTCTGGCTCTGATTTTGGAATGCGGATTTATAAAGGCGCGGCCGATATATTTTTTGTCGTGGCTTTCTATATCGGCACATTCTCCTGGCGTGGAGCCGGCTATATCTTCCGCTATTTCATTGTCGTACACCCACGGGTGACCTCTAAGGTTTCTGTCCTCTTCCCCTGGTTTCAATATTATTCGGTTCATCGTCAATAATGTATATATAGCCGGTATTATTTTTAATTACAAAGTGCGTAGAAAAGCGGTCGGAAATTTTTTTTATAAGCTTCAGGTGTTCATCGGCATTATCGCCGGTTAAAAGATAGGGCTGAAAATCGGTCATGCTGTTTTTTCCGGCCATAGGCAGAATCTCAATACGCCTCAGCTTGAGCCCCTTATAGCGGAGCACCGCTACAAAATTATCCTGCTCAACCTTGTTATAGAAACCGTTCAGCAGATTGCCGAGCGAGTAGAAAACCGGCTTTTTTTTGTAAATCTCAATCCCCTGAATCCAATGAGGATGATGCCCAATGACGCAATCTGCCCCCGCGTCTATAATCTGGTGGGCCAGTTCAATCTGGTACCTCTGGGGGTACAATGTCTGCTCAATTCCCCAATGCAGCGATACCATAACAATATTGGCCTTTGTCTTATATTTTTTTATGTCCTCTGTAATCAGTTTGATATCCGCGTAGGTTGTTCCGGGCGAATCCTTTTTTGCGTAAAACGATTCCGGCGGACGCTCATTATAAGCCAAAAAAACAAAGTCAATTCCCTTTTGATTTATAATAACAGGTTTTCTTGCCTCGTTAAGATTATCCCCGGCTCCGGTATATTTTATTTTGTTTTCCTTGAGCCAGTCAATTGTTGAGTCAAGCCCTTCTTTTCCGTAATCCATGATGTGATTGTTGGCAATGGAGACAACATTAAGGCTCAGTCTTTTTATCGGCTCGGCATAATCCTGATTCACCATGAAAACATACGGTTTGTCCTTGGCCTCTTTACCGTGGGTTCCTATAGGGGTCTCAAGATTTGCGAAAACTATATCGTAGCCGGAAAGAACAGGCCGCAGTTTCTCCACCGGATAGGCTTTCCCAAAATCATCAATAAAATCCAGAAGATCTGCCTCCAGCAGAATGTCTCCGGCAACAAGAACCGAATTGGACACTCTGGGAACTTTAACCGGAGTCTCATCCTTTGTGTCTTTTGAATCTTTTTCGTCTTTCGAGTCTTTAGCGTCCTTTGCGTCCTTAGAGTTTTTTGAGTCTTTTGCATCTTTTGTGTTCTTCGTGTTTTTTGAATTCTTCGAGTCTTTAGAGTTTTTTGAGTCTTTTGTGTCTTTCGAGTCTTTTGAATTCTTAGTATCCTTCGTGTCCTTTGTGTCTTTCGAATCTTTCGAATCTTTCGAATCCTTCGAGTCTTTTTTTTGCGAGCCGCTCTCTTGCCGGGTTTCGGCCTTGCCCGTTTTTTCGGTTTCGTCCTTCACCTGACCGCACAATGAAAGCGATAGGGCAATGCATATCGCAAATACTGAATTATAGAATTTTATTCCTGTTTTCATATCCGTTTAATGTTATAAAAAGTTAATAATAACGCAAGAAAAACTGATTATATTTCAAAGTTTTTGCAGTCAAGTTTAAATTTTTTAAATACAAATTTACAGCTTGGCTTATTTACGTCTCTACAAAATTCTTGGATTCCAGCATAATGCGACATAACGCAAAAAAATAATTATGCTAAACTATCAAGCCGCACAGCCCGATACCTTGATTAAGGAATAGTCCGCTTATTTTTTCCCTTAAATGGAGTTTTGGGATAATGTTTGTTCACAAGGATGTGACACATATCGTTTGGATCGCGTTTTTCGCTGTCTTAATCGTCATGCCGGCGCAGCTCTGCCCGCAAACGGCGAAAGGGAAAGTGAAAGCCGTGAGCGAAAAGCCCAGAAAACATGAAAGCGGAAAAACTACCGAAAAGCAAAAATCGCCCGCCGCCGTAAAAAAACCTCCGGTGCATAAAGTGAGCGCCGGTGAGAACCTTTACAGAATATCAATAAAACACAATACTTCGATGGATGAACTCATGCGGGCAAATAACCTGAAGGACAGCGATAACATCTATGCCGGAATGCTGCTGAAGATACCACAGGATGCGCGGAGCCTGCGCGCCGGTTCCGAAAAATCATCACCACCCCAAAAACCGCTCTTCTCATGGCCAGTTAAAAAGGTGTTATCGTTCAAAGAGGACGGTCTTGAGGGAGTTAAATCCATAGGGCT
>JAITPE010000146.1 GCA_031289575.1 Spirochaetia bacterium
GATTATATCGGGATGGGCCATGATGGTTCTTTACCGCAAAAAGGCGCTTCAAAGCCAGTCGGCCAATGCCGCAAAGGGATTATTTTTATCATCCGTAAGCCACGAGATACGCACGCCCATGAACGCGATCATAGGCATAAGCGAACTTGCGCTGCGCGAGGAGACGAGTCCGGCGGTAAGCGGGTATCTCAAGAACATTCAGCACGCCGGCTCGAATCTGCTTTCAATTATAAATGATATTCTTGATTTTTCCAAAATAGAATCGGGCAGGCTCGATATAATCAAACAGGCATACAACTTAGATTACTTTCTCAGCGATGTTATAAATATAGTCCGGGTAAGGCTTGATGAAAAGCCGCTCCGCTTTGTTGTGAATATAGATGATTCGCTTCCCACTTCATTGATCGGCGATGAAAGCCGGGTACGTCAGGTTCTTCTTAATCTGCTCAGCAACGCCATTAAATACACGCAGGAGGGCGGGCTGACTTTCAGCGTTTCCGGAGAACTCCTTGGCAGTGGAATTATTCTGATGAAATTCAGTGTAAGCGATACCGGCATAGGCATTAAGGAGTGCGATCTGAACAAGCTCTTCTCAACCTTTGTGCAGCTTGACATGGAGAAGAACCGCGGAATTGAGGGAACCGGACTTGGCCTTGCCATCACGCATAAACTATGCCACATGATGGGCGGGAATGTGACGGTCGAGTCGGATTACGGGAAGGGCAGCACGTTTACGGCCGTTATTCCGCAGGAGATTTTTGACCCCACGCCTATTGAAGGCCGTGTTATAGATGAAATAACAGACGGCAAATTTTCCGACACGCGTACAAGCGATGCCGTGTCGTATTTTGCCGCTCCGGACGCAAGAGTGCTTGTTGTGGATGATGTTCCCCTGAATCTTGTTGTAGCCGAGGGCCTTTTATCTTTGTATAAAATGCAGATAGACTGCTGCGAGAACGGAATAAAAGCCATAGAACTGATTAAGAAAAACGGGTACGATATGGTGCTGATGGATCACATCATGCCCGAGATGGACGGCATGGAGGCGGTAGCGAACATACGCGGACTTGGAGGCGAATACACAAAGCTTCCGATTATAGCATTAACCGCAAACGCCATGACCGGCATGAAGAACATGTTTCTGGAGAACGGCTTTAATGATTACCTATCCAAGCCGATAGATGTTGTCAAACTTGATGAGGTCGTGAGGAACTGGATTCCCGAATCAAAAATGACTCCCGGCTGATCACATTCCATAGCCGAATATAAACGGAATCACCATGACGCCGTTTTTCATCTTTTTCTTGAGATCATCGGGTACCGGGCCAAAATTTTTTGCGAGCCTTATGGCGTCCGTGCACGAATCATCCAAGCTCTTGTTGCCGTACGAATCAAGGATCCCGTTCTTTACCACATCGCCCTTTTCGTTTATGGCAAAATACGCCCTTATCTCCTGCGGGGGAATCGCCATGATTCTTGTAGCGCCGGGAGCGTACCCGCCGATAGACGCGTTCGCCATAACCGGAGGGTACCAGTTAGACGCTATGCGGTCAACAATCCTTTTGGCAAACTCGTAGTGTTTAAATTCAACCGTGTTCAAAGAAAAGAGTCCAGAGTTGGAAAAGAAAAGACTGTTTTTTCTGCTCATCAAATTGGGCTGCGGCAGTTTCATTTCGTTGAAAGACTCTCCGGAACCGGCCGCCGCGTGTTTGGTGTTTTTGTGTATTTGCATTACTATTTCGGATTCGTCGTTCAAAATAATTTTTTCCGAGCCGGCGTTTACGCTCCGTGCCGCGCTGCCCGATTCCCCGCTTCCCTTAGCCGCGAGCTTTAGATCGGTTGTTTCGCTGTACCACCTCGCGTTTTTTTCCTGATTGAGGAATCCCTGCTGCGCCGAGTTCTTGTCCGAGAGAAAGGTCTGTTCGGTAATTTGCCGCTTTTGGTTTTGATTAATGTTTTCGCCTATTTTAACCTTTACCATGCGTCCGGTCTTTTTTTCCTGCTTTCTATCGGCGAGAGCGTCAAAGATTTTTCGGCCGGAAATATCGGGCATAAGAATTACAGCAATCATTATTGCGTGAATAAAGAATGAAACAAGCAGTAAGAGCGAAAGATTTATTGCTGTCCCGCCGCTTATCCGCATATCGCGATCACCGTCCTTGCGACAAATTCGATCTCTTCATCTTTCATTCCTGGGTACAGCGGGAGCGATATTGTTCTTTCAAAAACCGATTCGCATACGGGATAATCGGCCGGCTCTCCGCAAATATTCCTGTAAGCCGAAAAGTGATAGAGCGGAATAAAATGCACGCTTGTCATTATTCGCTCTTCCTTCAATTTAATGTAAAGCAAGTCCCTTGATACAATGGATTTTTCCGTGTTTACCTTCAGCGGGTAAAGATGCCACGCGCTCTCGCGGCCTTCCTTTACTGTGTATGGAACAAGGGACGGGCAGTCTTGGAATAACTCGGTGTAGCGCAGCGCAACGCGCCGCCTTTCGGCTGTCATGAAATCAATCTTGTCAAGCTGCGCGATACCCATTGCCGATGCTATGTCGGTTGTATTGTACTTGAAGCCGTTCATTGTAACATCATACTTCCAGGAGCCGTCCTTGGAGTAGCGCTTCCACGCGTCTTTGGAAATTCCGTGAAGGCGCAGCGTCCGCATTTTTTCAGCCCATTCGGCATTGCCGGTAACGGCCATGCCGCCTTCGCCTGTTGTTATGGTCTTTGTCGCGTAAAAGCTGAAGCATGTAATATGGCCTATTGACCCTATGCTGCGTCCATTGTACCAGGCGGGCAGGGCATGCGCGGCGTCTTCAATTACCATGAGATCGTTCTCGCCGGCTATGCGCATGATTTCATCCATATCGCAGGGCTGCCCGGCATAGTGAACGGGAATAATTGCTTTTGTCTTAGGGGTTATTTTTGCGCTTATTTTTTTCGCGTCTATCAAATGCGTGTCGGGCTCAATATCGGCGAGCACGGGCTTTGCCCCGAAGTAACGGACAACCTCGGATGTCGCGGCAAATGTCATGGCCGGTATTATGACCTCATCGCCAACTTCAAGGCCGGCACAGCACAGCGCGAGGTGAAGAGCCGCTGTGCCCGAGTTTACGGCAACCGCGTACTTTGCTCCCACGAGCTTGGCAACGCGTTCCTCGAACTCAAAGGTTTTGGGCCCCATTGTGAGCCAGCCGTTCCGCAGGCACAATGTTACGGCGTTTATTTCGTCGTCGGTTATGTATGGTTTATGAAACGGGATTTCCATAAAACTGCCTGTACCATTCAACGAAGCGTTCTATGCCCACATTGAGCGGAGTGCCCGGAGCGTAACCGGTTTGCTTGGCAAGCCCGGAGACGTCGGCGAATGTCGCGTAGACGTCTCCGGGCTGCATGGGCAGAAAAATTTTCCCGGCCTTGCGGCCGGCCGCGCGCTCTATGAGTTCTATGAAATCGGCGAGCTTTACAGGCGAGCCGTTTCCTATGTTGTAGATCGCGTAGCGCGCCGGGGATGACGAAGGGTCGGGCGTGAGCCCCGACCAGTTTTTGTTTCCCATAGGCGGAGTGTCAAGAATCCGTACAATGCTTTCGACAACATCATCCACATATGTAAAATCGCGCAGCATGTCTCCGTGATTGTAAACGCTGATGGGTTTGTTCTCAAAAATGGATTTTGTAAAAGAAAAGTATGCCATATCGGGACGCCCCAGCGGCCCGTAGACAGTAAAAAAGCGCAGCCCGGTTGCCGGTATCCCGTACAAATGGCTGTACGTGTGCGCCATAAGTTCATTGGACTTTTTTGTGGCCGCGTACAGGCTCACCGGATGATCCACATTGTCGGATGTTTTAAACGGCATGGACTCGTTGAGTCCATACACCGACGAACTGCTCGCAAAAACGAGATGCTCTGTCCCGTGCGCTCGGCAGCACTCCAGAATATTTAGAAAGCCAGTGATGTTTGAATCAATGTATGTCCATGGATTTTCTATTGAATAGCGCACGCCTGCCTGCGCGGCAAGGTGGCAGACACGGCCCGGCTTTTCCTCGCTGAAAACGCGGCTCAGCGCCTCTCTCTCGGCAAGATCCAGCTTAATAAACGAGAAGCCGGGCAGGGTCTTTGATGCCAGCATTTGACCCTCCGGAATCCGCCCGTCTATCCCCAAAAGGGATAGACGGGCGGATTTAAGGCTCGTGTCATAGTAGGAATTGATGCTGTCAATTCCTGTTACCTCAAATCCGCGTTCTATGAGAGCGCGCGCCGTAAAGTATCCAATAAAGCCGGCGCAGCCTGTAACGAGGACTTTCATCAGCCGGCAACGCCCACCTGGTAGTATTCGAATCCGGCCTCTTTGAGTTTGTGAACATTGTACTGGTTTCTGCCGTCAAAAATGATAGGATTTTTGAGCTGCTTTTTTATTTCCTCAAAATCGGGGCTCCGGAATTCCTTCCATTCGGTAACGAGAAGCATGGCGTCGGCGCCTGTGAGAGCCGAGTATTTGCCGCTGAAATAATTTATGTTTTCCTGCCCCTTGAGATAAAAGTTCTTTGCTGTTTCCTCGGCCTTCGGGTCATGCGCCGCGATAAAGGCGCCGCGCTTTGTGAGTTCCTTCACAATGTATATGGCCGGAGCCTCGCGCATGTCGTCGGTTCCTGGCTTAAAGGCGAGCCCCCACAGGGCAAAGGTTTTTCCTGTTAAGTCTTCGCCGAAGCGCTTGATTATTTTTTTTACCAGCGTGAGTTTCTGGTCATCGTTTACATCCTCAACAGCCTGAATAAGGCGCGGCTCATAGTCAACGTTATGCGCGGTTTTAATGAGCGCCTTTACGTCCTTTGGAAAGCAGCTTCCGCCATAACCGGTTCCCGGGTATATGAAGCTGTACCCTATGCGGCTGTCCGAGCCGATGCCGGCGCGTACCATGTTGACATCGGCCCCAAGGCGTTCGCAAATATTGGCAATCTCGTTCATGAAGCTGATCTTTGTGGCAAGCATGGCGTTTGCTGTGTATTTGGTCATTTCGGCGCTGCGTACATCCATCGCCACAAAGCGCGAATGATTCATTGTAAACGGAGCGTACAGGTCTTTCATTACAGAAAGCGGGTATTCGCTGTCCGCTCCTATTACAACGCGGTCGGGCTTCATGCAGTCCTCAATCGCCGCGCCTTCTTTGAGAAATTCCGGATTGCTCACAACATGAAACGCGTATTGAGCGCCGCGCTTTGCGAGTTCCTTGCTGACCGCGTCCCTTACCTTGTCGGCGGTGCCTACGGGCACCGTTGATTTATCCACAACAATGAGATCATGCTCCATGAACCCGCCTATGGATTTGGCGACCTGAAGAACGTATTGCAGGTCGGCGCTCCCGTCCTCGCCGGTAGGAGTTCCCACAGCGATAAAAATAATATCGGTCTCTTTAAGAGCCTCTTTGATTTCTGTGGTGAAGCGCAGATTGCCGCGCCTGAAATTGGAAAGGACAAGATCCTCAAGTCCGGGCTCGTAAATCGGTATTTTTCCTTTTTTAAGGCCTTCGATTTTTTCAGCGTCGGTGTCAACACAGTAGACCGTGTTTCCCATCTCCGCAAAACAGGTGCCTGATACAAGGCCGACATAACCTGTTCCAACAATGCTTAATTTCATTCGCCGCTCCTTCTTTTTAGGTTAATAAGAGTATTGATTTTAATTTTTGATACAAATTCAGCCGCCGATTCTCGACATCATTTTGATTCCGGAGTTCCCGTCCGGGTATTTGCTGTCAAGGCAATGCCCGGCGTTCTTTTCGCAAAGGGCGCTTATGATGATGTCTTTCAGCTGCGCCTCGCGCGCTCCGTCCCGCAGGCTTTTTTTGATGTTGTACTCGCTTGATGATAAAAGGCAGGTTTTGAGCAGCCCGTTCGCGGTCAATCGCAGGCGGTTGCACGCGGTACAAAATTTATGCGATATTGGCGGTATGACTCCTATGCGGACAGTCCCCCTTGCTGGAAGGTTCAGCGTGTAGCCGAAGGCTACAGCGGAGTCGCCTTCTTCGGAGCGGATGAGTTCTCCCCGTTCCGCGAGTTCCTTGAGCAGAATGTCCGATGATACGAACGAGGCGCCGGCGGTCTGGAACGGCATGTGTTCTATAAAGCGCAGAACAAGGCTGCGCTGCAGGCAATAGTCTATGAAGTCATCAATCTCCTCAAGAGTACCATGCAGGAGTACGGTATTGAGCTTTAGCTCGAATGTGCCGTAACGCAAAACCCTCTCTATATTGTCGAGCACCTGCGGCAGAAAATCGCGCCTTGTGAGTTTGAGAAAACGCTCTCTTAAAAGCGTGTCGAGGCTGATATTGATCTTTTTCACGCCGAGTTCGTGTAAATCGTCAAGACACTCACCCAGCATAACACCGTTCGTCGTAACAGCCAACTGCAGATCGGGGGCGATTTCCTTGGTTTCACGGATAATATTGATAAAGCCCTTGCGCACAAGAGGTTCGCCCCCGGTGAAACGGATTTTTTTTATTCCCATCGAGACGAAGACCGATATGAGTTCGATGAACTCCTCATTGCGCAGAATCTCACTGTGCTCAAGGTCCTCGAAGCCTTCTTCGGGCATGCAGTATGAACATCTGAGGTTGCACCTGTCGGTGACCGAGACTCTCAAATAATCGTGCTCCCTTTTAAATCTGTCTACAAGCATATGTGGAATAACGCTGATGTTGTACTTTAAATGCAACTATTTTTTTATAGATGAGAGGACTGTAACATGCAACATCAAATTTGAAGTGCAACACCACACATGGAGTAAAAGGGTTAATTTAGCATGTTCTTGGCTAATTTGTTTATCTCCGCAATAGTCAATCCCGTTATTTTTGAAATTTCTTCCACCGGCATTTTGCGCAGCAGAAGTTTTTGGGCAATTTCACGGTTGCGTTCGAGTTTACCTTTAAGTTTGCCTTTTTCAATGCCTTCTTCAATGCCTTTAAGTTTAGTTTCTTCAAGTGTCCTTTCTATGACTTCAGTTATTGACATTTTGTTTTTCTCCTCTTTAATAATGTTAATATCTTTATTCTTGGTTATATTCTTCAACCATGTTTCAATAATATCGGCTTCCTCTTGTTTCTCATTTTTCAGCAAATCCTTTATTGTGTCAATCTCTTTTTCTAGACC
>JAITPE010000228.1 GCA_031289575.1 Spirochaetia bacterium
CGCAGGGAGACAGAGGAGAATCAGTCTGAGGAGCCTTCTTTAAAAGCGGAGAGCTCCGCTTTTAAAGAAGAGCATGAACAGCCTGCCGGCAGCCGGCGGTCCCGGAATGCTGAAGTACCTGAACAGCCTGTAAGCGCCGGTCAGCCTCCGGATACTGAGGTTCCGCAAGAGCCTGAGGTAACGCCCGGCAAAAAGTCGCGCAGGGAAAAGAAGGCACAGCGCAGAGCGATTCGGCGCGCGAAACCGTTGCGGGGCAGAATAATCAGACAAATACTAAAGACTGTTTTTATGCGGCTGCCGGTAACTATTATAGCGCTTGTTGTAATCGCGCTTGTTTTTCTTAAACTGTTTCTCTCTCCGCAGCGCGTTGAATCCCTCATCACAAGTAATTTTAACGCCATGTCTAACGGAAACATAGAATTGAATGTGCGTGAGTTCAGCCCGTACTCGGGCTTTGTAATTGAAAACATAAACATACTCAACGGCAGCGAGTTTGATAACAGCAAATTTGTTTCTATTGAACGTCTTGTTGTTAAATACGGATTCTTTAAGTTTTTTACCGGAAGCTTTAATATTTACGAGATCGGCATATACAATCCGCGCGTGTACCTTGTTGAAAAAAACGGAGCGTGGAATGTTGAACGCTTGATGAAGCCGTCTGAAAAAACAGGCGAAGAGCCGGAAGAGAAAGAAGAAAAAGATACGGGCGGCGGAATGGGAGACAAGATTTCACTGCCCATATCGGTTGACCTGTTTTTTAATTTTATTCTGGATGACCTCTGCGTTTATGTTAATGGACAGACGCTGCGTTCGTCTTTGGAGGGATTTTCCGCGTCGGCTAAAGTTGTTGTTCCGCCGACGGGTGAGATTCCGCTTTCACTCAAGGCTGTCACGCTGCTCGACATAATGGATGTAAAGGTTAATCCAATGGAAAGGCTCAACCTTTCGTTTTATTCAAAGGAGGCCGATGTTTCTCCGCCGCTTATCTTTACTTGGATGCTTGAATATATCAAGGGAGATGGGAACGCGCCGCCGGCTTTTAACAGCAGCCTTAGGTGCGGAACGGACAGAAACGCGATCCGCCTTCAGGGAACGCACCTTGCGCCGATGAGTTTTTTGGTTTCGTATAATCTGTTCTACAATCCGGTTGATGACAGGCTCAACCTTGAACATCTGAGCGTTGCCTTTAACGGCCGCCGCTGGATAAGTCTGGGCGGCACAGTTGACAATGCCGCAAAAGATCCGTACATAAACATAAGAATGCTGGAAAGCGTTATAGATTTGCGCGCGCTTTATCCTTACTATGTGGGCCTTACCAATGACAGAAGCATAAGGTTCGGCGGAGAAATATCGCTGTATCCGCTTTCGGTTCAGGGCGGCCTCTCCTCGCTCAATGCTGCCGGCGCTATTGCCATGCGGAACATTACGGCGATTCTTATACGGGAAGGCATCAGCCTCTCTTTGCCTTCGCTCAAATTCGGCTACGATGTAAAGCTGCGGGGAAATGATATTTTGGCTTCGGCCGATATTGATATTCCTCATATCTACTATATAATGAAAGGCAGCAAATCCGGAGACAACGGATTCCGCCTTGCGGCGGATGTCCGCGCCGCCGATATGGGAAAGGATATCATCATAAACAAAATGTCGCTGCGTTACTATTATCCTCCGGCGGCCTCGGACGCTCTGGCGATAGATCTCGCCGGGCGTATCGGCACAGCGGGCGCGCTCAACGGGAAGATTGATATTTCCAAACTGTACATCAACGCGCAGCCGCTTAAACAGATGCTGCCCGGCCGTATAACGAAAAAACTTGATTCGCTGCCGCTCACAAAGCCTGTAAACATAACCCTGAGTTCCGATTTTAGAATTGGCTCTCCGGTACTTGAAGCCGGGCTTTCCATGCTGGTGAAGGTTCCTGATTTTGATATAAACGACTTAAAGCTCGGCGTACATGTAAGGCAGGACTCGAACGCGAAGCGCGTTTATCTTGATTCATTTAACTTGAGCAGCGCCGCCTGGAACGGCAGCCTGAAGGCATCGGGCCGCGTCGACCTTAAAAAAGCGCCGATTTCGGACTCGGACCTTAAGGTTTCACTTGTAATCAGCGCGCCGCAAAAACGCAGGGTTTTCAAAGACATTGACCTGCAGGGACTCGTTGATATAAGCGCGGCAATGAAGGGCAGCCTTGACACTGGAAACGCGTCCGGAAGCGTGAAGATTAATGGCTTTAACATGAGCAGCGATTCTATGATGCTTGCGCTTAAGGATGTTAACCTCAACTTCCCCTTTAAATATTACTTTAAGGCGCAGGGCGGGGAATCGCTGCTTGCCGTGCGCAAGAGCCGGATTATTGACAACGACTTCTTTAGGCAAGCCCCCAATTTCACTATTGCGTCGATTAAGGCAAAGCACCCGGCCCGCCCTATTGCCATTGAGTACATGAAAAACTTTGAGGCTTTCATGGCCTTTCAGGATAATATTTTCCAGATTTCTAACCTCAAAGCCTATGTTTTGGACGGATCGCTGTTCGGCAAACGGATTCTTTTTGATATTGCCGACCTCAAAACATACAATATGGAGTATCTGCTGGAACTTGACGCAACCAATATTGACATCAACCGCCTTGACAAGCCTACGGAGAAGGAAAAGAAAAGGGATGCCGAGCTCTCGCTCAATGTCAATTTTTCGGGCAAGGGCCTTGATTTGAACAAGCAGCTCGACGCCACGGGCTATGTTAACATTCACAAGATAGGCAATGATTTTGCCAACAGCCTCATGAAGGGACTCAGCGAAACCGAAGGAAAGTCCACGCTGGGCATTGTGCAGCCTGTTTTGGACAATACAATGAGCGTTAAGTCCTTTAACTTCAATTTGGACAAGGGGCTTGTATACGCGACGGTTTCTCTTAACCGCAAAATAATAAGCTACTTTATAGGCACAAGTATTCAGAATAATAAGATTGATTTTGAACGCGTTACTGTTCAGGAATATTTAAGAAAGGTAAGAAGTGGAGGCGGCAATGAAAAAATTTAAAACAATCACGGGCGTTCTTTTTGGAACGCTGATTATTACATCAGGCTGCACGATTGTTCCGCCTAAGATTAACATGACCGGCGAAAAAACAGTTATTGAAAGGCAGATTATCGGGGATTACATGGAATTGGAGCCGGACGCGTGGATTGTATCTTCGGTTAAGACGCTCTCCTCCGAAGGCGGAGGCGTCCTTTCCGCCGGCGGCTATGACGAGGAACTGATTGCGGCCATCAACATAAGGTCTTTCCACAGCGATAAGATTATCCGCTATAAATCGGAAGGCTCTATAGGCGAGGCTTCAAGCGGTTTTATTGTTTACCGCCAGATTCCGGCCTATGAAAAGCAAAAGGGCGAAAAGGACATTCTCTTGTCGGTAATAAAAAATGAAAACGACGCGAGGCTTGTCATATTCAAAAGAAGTCTTTTTCTCAAAGAAAAAGGGCAGCCCTCGCAGGATGAGCTTAACAGCTTTGGGCGCGCTTTTGCCGCGGAACAGAGGAGTTCCGCTTTGCAGGGCGACTGGATTCAGGACGCGGCCGGAAAATGGACGCAAAAATGATGAAGAAAAAAATGGGAAAAATAAAAATACCGGCCTTGGTATTTTCCGCACTGTTTGTTTTCGCGTCGTGCGAGGAGGAAGAGACCTTTAGTTTTAACTACAATACTATTCTTAACCGCGAGTTCCGCAACAATATAGGGCGGGTTATTCCGGTCGCCTATGAAAAGGCAATAGAAACCGGCGGCGACATATCGGCGGACGGTAAATACATGTATTACACATCCAACAGGGAAAACGGAAATTACGACATATACCTGCGCGATCTTAATGATATTACAACTGTGCGCCTTACTCAGCACGCGGCAAAGGACGATGAGCCCGCGGTTTCTCCCAACGGAAACTATTTGGCTTTTGTATCCAACAGGGAAAACCCGGAGGGCGACATATACCTTTTAAAGATTGATCCCGAAGGCATAATTAAAAAAACCAAGCGTTCCATTGCCGAAACGCAGGCCCCGGACGCGAAGGCGAAGAACCTGACTCAGATTACAGATGATACAGGCATTGTGCAGATTGTCAGGAACTCAAGTCCAGCATGGTCGCCCGACGGGAAAAAGATTGCCTTTATGTCCAAGCGCGGCAGCGGGGAAGATATATGGATAATGAACCGTGACGGCGGAGAACTGTTTCAGTTTACCTCGGCGGGCGGCCTTTACCCAAGGTATTCGGCAGACGGTACAAAAATCATCTTCATATCGTACAGGGATAAGGGTTCCAAAGGGGATATCTATATCAAGGACATTGCCGGCGGCGAAGAAAAAAAGATTGATGCCGAAGCTGGAATCAAACTCTACCCGTCTTTTCTTGGAACCAATAATGAAATAATATACACGCTCATATCACGCGATACAAACGGCGACGGCATTCTTTCGCTTAAAGACGACAGCGTTATAATGTATTATAATATTGATACAAGGGTTTCGTATCCGCTGACTCTGCCGTCGCAGAGCAGCTTTAACGCAAAATGGCTCATGCCTCCGTGGGCAAAATCGCATGAGGGATTGCTCCTGTACTCCGATATCAAGGGTGACAATATTGACGTTAATATTATACCCGGTTACGGAATTATTCCAAAGAAGACAAAGGCGAGCTACCAGTATAGCGATGCCCTGCAGTATGATGAGGAATACGATGATCAGGAACGCTATTTTTTGGCGCTCAAACGGGTTTACTATTTTTACGGCGATAAAAAAGACAGCGATTCAAGAATATACACCGCAAGAGCCATGGCCGTGCTGTGGAAGGAGTATCTCAAGAAGAACGACCGCAAATCCGCGGCCGAAACAGCCGCCATTCTTGAATCGCTTTCACGGGAAGATCTTTACGCAAAGGCCCAGTATGAGCGCATCAGGGCAGCTTCCCTTGGCAAGGCCGTATCCGCGGTAAAAAATATTATAGCCCAGGCGGAATCGCAAAAAGACGGCGCCGTCTTTTTGCCCTACCTTGAGGAGGACCTCGCGCAGATATACCTTGAGCGGGGAGAAAAGTCCGAGGCGATGAGTGTTCTGTCCGGCATAAAGGCCAAGTATCCCAATTACACAGAAATAGCCTCGGTGCATATGGAATACGCGCTGCTTGCCGAAAAATCAGCCGCGGGCGCGCTGTCCGATTCCGCTGTATATACTATTGAAAAGGGGCGGAATACTCAAAAAGTCCGCATGTATAATCATATAATTTCGCTGTTCGAAAAGGAAAAGAATAACAGCAAAAAGATCGGGCTTCTTAATTCCATGCTGGAAACGCATAAGGGAAGCAAATTGGTAACGGCTCTGGCTCAGTACATCACGGCGCTTGTCTGCAGAAACCTTAAGGACGAAAAGAAGGCAATTGAGTCCTTGGAAAACGCAGCGGCATCAAGCAATATAAATGATTTGCTGTACTACAGGTCGTATCTGCTTCTCTCCGAAATCTACAAGGATAGTGACACGGCCGAAAAGTATATGACGCTGGCCGTCACAAATTACAAGCGCTACTTCGCGGACAGCTCGTATAAAAACAAGGTGCGCTGGCTTGTGGATTTTTATGAAGACAGCGGCGCGCAGTCCACGCGTTCCATGAAAATCAAGGAGGCCGTATCTACATACGACAAGTACCGCAGGCTTATTAAATACATATACGCCTATAAGTTTTTTCCGGATATATACTCCATTTACGGCCCAAGGGCGCATGTACTGTATGTTGACGCGGTTCATCTTTTGAAAAAAGAAAATGGAATAGCCGAGCTTGAGACCGAGTACTCGGCCGATCTTTTAAAGGCGCGCATTGAGTCCGACAAGGCATATATCTACAGCCTTGCCTATATCTACACGCTCAAGGCGCTGGAACATCAGGATAATCCGCCGGATATGTTTCTCTCGTTCTATAAATCCATGGAAAACATTGACTGGGCGCTGTTCATTGACGATTCGTTCATTGACCCGTACATATTAAAGAGCTGGATTTATCAGTATGCCGATTTAATGAGAAGTAGGGGAAGCACCGTATGGGACCGCGCGATAGACCGCTACTTTCCGGATCACTTGTGGGAAAAAAACATCTCTATTCTTGAACGCGCCTTGGTCTCCAATGATGAGAATCTTTACCCGGAACATGAGGGCAACATTCATCTCAATCTTGGCAATAACTATTTTCTGTTAGTAAACTATCCGATGGCGTTGACGCATTACGAGACAGCCATTAAGTATAAGAAGAAGTTCGACTCAAGTATAAGCCAGGCGCTTTTTTGTTTTCACATGGCCTACTGCTATTGGCAGAACGAAGACATAGATAAGGCACACGCGGAAATGCGCAGGGCGGATCTTCTCTACCAGTCATTTGCCAATGAAAATAACATGAAGAATTACGCGCAGCAGTTCTACACAATTTACAAGTACTACGCCTTGTTCAGCAGAATGAACGGCGATTATGAAAAGGCAATCGAGGACTACCAAAACATTTTGTCCTTTGCTTCCAAGTATAAAATAAAAATAGACCGCGCCCGTTATTTTCAGGAAATCGCGCATTGTTACCAGGAACTCAATAAATACGACTTAGCCATAGACGCGCTCAACACCGCCGAGAGAATGCTGAAAAAGTACCCTAACGATGAGGCCGATTATAAGCTTAATTGGAAATGGTTTTCTGTATTCGGCTTTCAGTTCAATGTTGCGAGTGCGCACTTTTTCGACCTTGGTCAGGACGGGGTTGTTATAGGCAATAACAAGATATTCTACTCGCTTGATACGCGGAATAAAAAGATGCTCAACCTCGCAATGCTTGAGGATATTCAACTAAAACGCTCCGATTACCTTGGAGCGATAGGCTATCTGGAGCAGAAGATCAAGCTTCTTGAGGGAAGAAAAAATTCGGTTGATAGGGAAACGCTTATTATAGCGTACAATAATCTTGGTTACTATAACGCGCGCATTTCGGAGTACGATAAGGCCGTGGAGTATTTCAATAAAACATGGGATACGGCTAAAAAGGACGGCTTCTTGGAAGGCAGTTTTACGGCGATAATGAATCTCGCCAACCTGTACGCATATATGCTGGAACACAATTCGGCAGGCGTGAAGAACGCGCCTGCCGAATTGGATGCCTTATCCGAGCGTATACTCAAATACCGCGAGTCGTACGAAACCGATGCCTTTAACAGCGGAATGGAAGAACTTAAGGCCGACGCTAAAAAACAGAAGAGGGATGTTACCGATGAAGAAACCGCTGCCCTGAAGCAGGAAACGGCCGAACGTGCCAAAGAGACGTATTACAAAATAGATATTTCGCTCGGCGTGTTGGATTACTATAAGGCTGAGCTTAAACGCGCCGCGCTTAAGCTGCCGGATGACGCTTACAGCCTGTACAATGAACACAAGGAGTTGTACGCAATCTACCAGCGCGCTCTCGAACGCTTTGTTTGGGCGCAGCGCACCGCCGAAGAAAAAAATGACGCCGTGCTTTCGGCAAAACTTCTTTTGAACATAGGCAGCTGCTATGCCGTTATGGGCGACGCGGATAACGCGTATGTCGCCTTTCTTGACGCCAAGGACGCCGCCGCTGAAATAAAATCGCCCTCACTGATGTTCAACAGCGCGGCGGCGCTTGGACTTTTCCTCAAGAACCACGGCGCCAAAACAATTGGAAGGGGGGCGCTGCCCCAATCCCAGAACAACCTGAAAGAGGCCATTTCGTACGTAAAAAATGCTCCGCTTTTGTACGCCCCATTTGCCGCAAGGGTTGAGAACGCCTACAATGCCCTGCTTGAAATTTACATTCTTAACGGAAGGTGGACAGATGCCTTTGAATTGGACGAAGAGCGCGCTTCGTTTAACCGCGTGATGATTCCTCATTTTGAATCGGCGTTATTTTATTCGGAGCAGCACCGAAGAATGTATGAGAGATACGCCGATTTGACCAAGAACCTGCAGAAGCTCTACGCCGAAGCCGAAAGGCTCGCATTGGATGGATTCGAGGATGCTTCGCCCGAAATGGCCGCCGCTCTCAAAAACATTGACTTCGGGCGCAGCGCGCTGTCGGCCTATGCGGCGGCCTCTGCCGGGCGGGAGCCTGTTATGGCTTCGTACCTGCGGGTAAAGGCGGCAAGCCTTGCGGACGCAAGACTTGCGCATGCTCATATCATCAAGTTTATACGCTGCAACAATATCATACATATGTGGAGCCTGAAAAACGGCAAGCTTGAGCATTTTTCCGAGCCGTCAGAATCGGCCGCGCAAAAGCGCATGGAAAAGCTTGCCGCCGCCGGAAGGTTTTACATTGTTTTCAACCCGTCATTCTTTGACATACTTAAAGGCAGCCCGTCATTTTTGAGCGGCATAAGGGCAACTCTTGTAAACTCAATTGAACAGGCCCAAGCGCGCGCGCTGCCGCCCGTGAGTACAATGTACTACGCCGGAGGCGGCATAAGCGATTCTCTTCCTATGCTTTCGCTTGTAACCGAGGATGCCGCCGGTGAAAAAAATCCTGCCGGGTACGATATCATTGCCGACAATTTGCGCGCCCCGCGCTTTACATCCGCCGCTCTGTTTAAAACAAGACTTAATCCGGCGCTGCTTGTTACATCGTCTAAAAAAAATGATTTTGCCGATATTTTCAGGAAAGCGGAAGCCGCCGGATACGCAGGCGCGGCCGCGGCCGTATTCTGTTCCGATGAAACCGCGATTGTTCAGCTTATACAGGGCGTTGAACAGGGTACCGACACACTCATGGCGTCGAACCCTGTTGCCGTATTCGGAGAGGCTCTTAAAATAAGCGCGGGCAAGAGCGATGAGATTATGGCGCGGTACCGCGGCAGGTTAAACGACGGGCTGCTGACAGACGCGGTCATTGAATTGAACCGCTGGCGGATGAGCGCGGCGAAAACTTCGGAAAACACAAAAATTTACGCGGCTGAAATGATTGATATACTTCTTTTGCGGAATGACATAAAGGGCGTGGAGGCCTTTGCCGGCGGCGGAGAACTTGGCGGCCTTTCCGCTGCCGAGCTTGCGGTTTATAAAATTTTTACCGACTTCTATAAGGGGGACGTCAAGCGCGCCGCCGCTGCCATGCAGGCCGAAATTTTTTCGGCCTGCGTTGAGTACCCGGCGTTTAAGGCTCTTGCCGGGATCGCGGCAAGCGGCAATTCCGATTCTGTACGGCAAGACATCAGTGAGTATTTTGCCAAGGCAAAGCTCGGCGGAAACTGCGTTTCCGCCGGCAGAATGGCGCTTCTCATTACGGCGTATTTGAATCTTGCAGGGGAAGATGCCGAAGCGCTGCCTGGGACGGCCGTTTTGGCATCGGACAGGGAGATTGCTATGGCTCTTTCAATGGGAAAATTTTCTTTCAAGGGCAAGGCTGTTATAAAAAAAGCCGAAGAGATAGAAGCCTTGCAGGATGCTTACAACCGTGGCTCATTCAACAAGGCCGCCGCCGCGATTCGTGAGACGGGCAGCGAAGATGCCGCCGCCGCGCTTATTTTGTTTGTAAACAGGAGAAGCCGCGGCGGCTTTTATTCCGAGCTTTTGTCATCGGACATGCTGGAGGATGTGCGCGGTAAATCATACTGGATGGACCGTTTTCTGCTCGACCTTGACTTGGCGCGCTTCCTTGAAGCGCGCGGAAAT
>JAITPE010000261.1 GCA_031289575.1 Spirochaetia bacterium
AAAATTTCTCTTTGTTTTACCGGATAGCAAATTATTTTTTCCGGGGTCAGAGCTAAAATATTTTACCGCTCGTTTTACGCTTTGCGGGCGGAAACGGCCGCGGAAACGCTCAAAATAAGCACATAATGTAAAATAAAAACCGCTGAGAGGCTGATTTTTTTTTTGTAATACTTGACATTTACAAGCATGAAAAGCATTTTTGATAGTTTAATGAGGACGAATACTGATGAAAGATAAATGCATTGTACTTGAGGGAGGCGGATTGAGGTGCGCCTTTACCGCCGGTATTCTTGATTTTCTCTTGGAGAACGACTTCAGTTTTGACAGAATAATCGGCGCTTCCGCCGGCGCCTGTGCCGGCGCGTCATACGCGTCCAAGCAGATACGCCGTAACTACGCTGTTAATGTCGTCTACCCATCCAACAAGGATTACATGGGAATCGGCAAACTGCTGACCGGCTCATCCTACTTCAATATGGATTTCATCTTCAGGGAGATTCCCGAAAATATATACCCGTTCGACTCGGAAGCGCTGATTAAAAATCCCGTGGAATTTGACATTGTGGTGACATCCCTTGAAACAGGAAAGGGAGAGGTGCTCACCAAAAAAGATATTAAAAAATACGGCGTACTCCCATGCCTGCAGGCATCATCGAGCATTCCCTTTATGTCTAAACCGGTTAACATAGACGGAAGAGTTTACTATGACGGCGGCGTGGCCGATTCGATTCCGGTAAGCTATGCCTTGACCAAACACAAGAAGGCTGTTGTGGTACTCACAAGGCCGGAGGGTTACAGAAAACAGAATTCCAAATTTCCGGGGCTAATCAAATTTTTCTTTAGAAAACATCCCCAGTTCGCGAATACGCTTATAAACCGAAGCAAAGACTACAATGAAAGCCTTGATCTGTGCGCCGAGCTGAGGGAGAAAGGCAAACTCTTTATTATAGCGCCCGATGGAAAATACAAAATAGGCCGTACAGAAAAAGACATTATGGTGAGAGACAGACTTTACAGACACGGTTATGAACTGATGGAACAGGAATTTTCCGGAATGAAAAAATTTCTAAAGTAATAAATTTTTTACTATGGCGGTAGCGGCTTATGTTTTTCAAAAAATCAGGCAAATTACAAAAGAAAGCCTTTGTTTCCATAGGCGCCGGCGCCAATCAAATTCCGCTGATAAAAGAGGCCGCGTCCAAGGGCTTCAGGGTAATCGGCGTTGATGTTGATTCCGTAGCTCCCGGCTTTAACCTGTGCGACCTGAAAATACAGGAATCAATATACGATTACGAAAAAATATATACATCGCTAAGCGAAGCGCTCTTTGACGGAATAATAATCGGAATAATGACCCGCTCGTACGGCGAGGCCGTAAAAACAACGGCCTTCTTGTGCGAAAAATTCGGCCTTCCGTTTTTGCCGTTCGGCATGTGCGCCAACTTCACGGACAAGCTGATGATGAAAAACAGCATTCTGTCACATGGTATAAGCACGCCGGAACTTTTATCAATTCCTAAGCTCAATAAACTCAACAAGCTCAAGGATAAGTTTCCCCCGATAATAAAAAAACCAGTAGACGGGCACGCGAAAAAGGGAATCAAACTTATAACCAACTCGGATGAACTAAAGGCCGAACTTCCGCCGGCCGATTCAAAAAAGACTTTTCTCTTCGAAAAGTACATTGAGGGCGATGAAATAATAGCGGCCGGAATTGTGCATCAGGGACACTACTACCTTGCTGACATAACCGATAAGGCTAAATCGGCGGACACGCCCTTTATTGATCTGGCGCATATTTCTCCATCCAAGTACGCCCATTTGGGCGGGCGCGTATCGGAAATAGGACAATCTGTAGCAGGCCTTTTTTCAATTGCCAGTTCTCCATTGATTATGGAGTTCATTGTTGATAAAGAAGAGGTTCTCTATTTGATTGAGGCGCTGCCCGAATTCGGCGGAGAATTTCTCGCCGATATAGCAATACCAAAGGCTACGGGCTACAACTTTGTGCGCGAAGCCATAAATTCACATACCGGCAGCGGATTTAAGCCGCCCGAGGCAAATAAAAAAAAGAAAGCCGTTGCCGTGCAGTACATGACCGCTCCGGACGGAACTCTGCAATCGTACAACAAAGACGCTCCATTAAAAATAAAGGGCGTGTTTCACTTCAATATGTTTAAGCATACGGGCGAACGCGTTCATAAGCCGGCAAACAATCTTGACCGCATAGGAGTTGTTATAGCAGCCGATGAAACAGCCGACAGGGCTACTGCTGCGGCCGCCGCCGGAGTAAGCGCAGCTCAGGTGCAGGTCAAGCAATGAATTCCAATCAGTGGCAGTCGCACTATGCCAAAGAAAAATCGGAACTTTCCTATCCCGATGAAAATCTTGTGCGGCTGCTCTCCTCGTATATGAAAAACCGGCCGTCCTCTGTTTCGACGGCGGCTGTTGATTTGGGCTGCGGAAGCGGAAGGCATTTGAAACTTCTGAAGGACTTCAATGTAGATGAAATAATAGGTGTTGACAGCAGCATGAACGCACTTTCCATTGCCAAAAAAAACAAATGCGGCAGATTGATTCTGTGCGGCAACTCCGCGCTTGCGCTCAAGAGCGAAAGCGCGGATATTGCCATTGCCTGGGGTTCCCTGCACTACAGCCATAAAAGAGAACTGCCTGTCATGATCAATGAAATTATCCGCATACTTAAAACAGGAGGCCGGCTATTTGCCACACTGCGTTCATCAAGGGACAGTATGCTGAGGACGGGCGTTCATCTTGGAGATGATGTATGGAAAACATCGCTGGCCGATATTGCCGGAGCAACTGTTTCGTTTTTCCCGGAGGATGAGATTAAAATGTACTTTGCCCCGTTTAAAAAAACGGAATACGGGCTGATTGAAAGAACAATTATAGGCGACATGAAATCGCGTGTATCACATTGGGTGATACACGCGGTTAAATGAACCGGAGAAACATGAAGAGAGCGACAATTGTAGGAGCAACCGGTTTCGGAGGATTAGGACTTATTGAGATTCTTTTGCGGCATCCCGAATTTTCAATAAAACAGCTCATCGCGAGAAAGGATGTAAACATTCCGGTAAGCAATGTTTTTCCGCACCTGAAGGGGCTCTGCGACATGAGAGTAGACCCCGCAGAAAAGGCCGGCTTTGATACCGATATTGCCTTTTTCTCAACCCCGGACAGGGCCGGAATGGAAATCATAGATGAGTACTACAAGAGGAACATTCCCGTGATTGATTTCAGCGGCGACTTCCGGTTTAAAACAACGCAAGAGTATGCCGCGTATGCCACGAACAAGGGCATTGCCGAAAATCACCTTGCTCCGCACGTGCTGAGTGAATCGGTATATGGGCTTCCCGAAAAAAACCGTGCCTTGCTGCGCACAGCCAAGGTTGCCGGCAACCCGGGGTGCTTTGCGATTACAATGATTCTCGGACTGCTTCCGGCAATGGATGAAGGCATAATAGAATCGGACATCATCATCTGCGACGGCAAAACAGGGGTCTCCGGAGCCGGCAAAAATTCCGGCGAGGCAAACCTTTATCCGCAGCGCTACGAAAATATCAGCGCGTACAGAGAGGGACAGCATCAGCACCTTGTTGAAACCGAGAATATCATAAACGCAAAAAATAATACGGATAAAAAAATACTCTTCGTCCCGCAGATTGTGCCGATGACAAGGGGAATTCTCGTTACAATTTATGCGGACATAAAAGCAGGCTTTGATACGAAAAAAATAATGGGCCTGTATAATGACTATTACAAGGGAGAGCCCTTTGTTTTTATAACGGAGCGCTCTCCGGGCACCGCGGACGTCAGGGGCTCGAACCGCTGCCTTATTAAGCCGATAGTTGACCCGCGTACCGGCAAACTTATTGTTACGGCGGTAACCGACAATCTTGTAAAGGGACAGTCGGGCAACGCGGTGCAGACGGCAAACATTATGATGGGTTTTGACGAAACTCAAGCGCTCAACACAATGGCGCTTTATCCGTAAAGGGCCGTGAAAGGATTACAGGATGTCCATTACCATACAAGCAGGAATTATCGCGTCACCGGGAATACGCATGGGAGAAGCCTATGTTGTTGCCGGTGATAACACAAAATTTCCCAAATACACAATAAAAGACGAGGACGCTCCGTATGAACTGCTGCGCTTGAGAAGCGCCGTTGAAAAAACCAGACAGGATATCTCCGAAATACGCGAACAAACAGCGCAGAGCATTTCGAGCGAGATGTCCGATATTTTTTCAGCTCATCTCATGTTTCTCAACGACCCTCTTTTTCTAAAACAAATTTCCGAAGAAATAACGCTGAAGAAAAGAAACGCCGAATGGGCCGCGGATAAAATTTCCCGCGCGTTCGTTGAAAGCCTAAACGCGGCGGACGACGATTACTTCAGAGAGAGAATTGCCGATATATACGATATAAGCAGAAGAGTCATCGCCAATTTGCAAAAACGCCATACCGATTTTATATCCGGAATAGAGAGAGAGGTTATTCTGTTCGCGCACGATATAACGCCTTCGGAAGCCGCTATAATGAACAGGCAGTACATTCAGGCTTTGGTGACATCTCAGGGCGGCAAGACATCGCACACCGCCATTATGGCAAAGGCGCTGCAGATTCCGGCATTTGTCGGCGTTAAAAATATTACATTCATGGTAAAGAACGGGGATACCGTTATTGTTGACGCGATTGACGGCAAACTGATTATAAATCCGGACGAGAATGAAATCAGCGAATTTGGCGTAAAGTACAAGGAATTCAACGAGCGCCAGGCCGAGCTTACAAAATTAACATCGCTTTCGGCGAGGACTTTAGACAAAAAAGATATTTTCATTTACGGGAACATAGATATTCCGCAGGCGGCCGAATCGATTCAATCGCGCGGCGCTTACGGGATCGGGCTGTTCCGCTCGGAGTTTCTCTTTCTTGGGGATTCGCTTCCTGATGAGGAAAAACAGTTCAAGGAATACAAAAAGGTTGTGGAGGCCTTTAATCCCAGGCCTGTAACCATAAGGACGCTTGACGCCGGCGGAGATAAGATTTTGCCCAACGGCAAGAACCGGATTGAACTGAATCCTTTTCTTGGATGCAGGGCAATCCGGTTCAGCATTAAAAACAAGGAGTTCTTTAAAATACAGCTGCGGGCAATCCTGCGCGCGAGCGCGTTTGGAAATGTTAAGCTGATGTTTCCGATGATAAGCACGCCCGATGAACTTCAGCAGGCCAGAACCATCACCGAGGATGTAAAGGACAGCTTGAGAAAAGAAGGCATTCCCTTTGACGAAAATATACAGGTCGGCATAATGATTGAGGTACCCTCCGCGGCAATCAATGCCGATATACTCGCGAGGGACGCGGATTTCTTTTCGGTTGGAACAAATGACCTGATTCAGTACCTCTTGGCTGTTGACAGAATCAATGAGGATGTCGCGCATCTCTATAACCATTTGGACCTTTCGCTGCTGAAAATTCTCAAGCTCATAGTCGTAACGGCCGCGGAGCGCGACATTCCGCTGTCAATTTGCGGTGAAATGGCAGGCGAGCCGATGTATACAATGCTTCTGCTCGGATTTGGCTTTAGGCGTTTCTCCATGAGTCCTGACTGCATGCCCGGCATAAAGCGAATCATCCGCTCGGTTACCATTGCCGAATGCGAAAATTTAGCAAAAGAAATCATGGGTCTCTATAACAGCGAAGAGATTGAAAATATTGTGCGTGAGAGATTTAAAAATAAATTAAAATAAACTGAAATGAAACTATACCATCAATTAGCCGAATACTATTTTGCCATTGAGAGCAACAGCAGAAATATTTTTAACGATATAGACCTTATTCGTTCACAGGTTTCAAATATCAAGCGGCCCCAACTGCTCGATCTGGGCTGCGGTACAGGAGAACATCTCTCTTACCTCGCTAAATCGGGATTTGAATGCACCGGAATTGATAACAGCGACGACATGATACGCATAGGCAGTTCCCGCTTTCCCGAAAAAATAGAATTTATCCGCACAGACATGCGGGATATAAAATACAGAGGAGACTTTGATATTGTAACCTCGCTTTTCGGCTCGATGAACTATCTTGTAGACGACGCGGATATGAACCGCGTCTTCCGCAACATTTACGCCGCGCTGAAAGACAACTCCATCGCGCTGCTTGAAATATGGAACAGCTACCCTGTATCACTGATTAAAAAAAAGCCTATCTCCAAGGTATCTGTAACCAAGTACGCCGGAAGCACCATTGAAAGAGAGCGCGGATTTCATATCATGGAAAACGAGGGCGGCAAAACAATCGTGGAGGTAGACTACAGGTATGTCATCAGGGGCGAACGCATAGAGGATGTTTTAACCGACAAGCATATAATGCGCTCATTTAGTCCGGAGGAAATAAACCCGTTCATTGTGGACAACGGATTTACAATAAAGGCTATTTACGCAAACAGCCTTAAGGAAGCCTTTCAGAACGTATCCAATAGAATGTTCCTTGTGTTACACAAGAAATAAAACCGGATGCGGCCGCCTCGCTCACGCCGGCCCGCCCCTGTCAGCTTCGCTGACATTTGGGGCTGGGCACGGCATGGCTCGGGCCGCAGGCGATGCCCCGCGGAACTCAGGGAGACACAACGCGAAACCCTATGCTGCTGTCCCTGCTGCCCGGGTAGTAGTTGACCCGCGCCGCAACCGTGCAGCTGACAGCGGTGTAGTACCAACTGCCGCCGCGAACAACGCGGTCGGCGCTCTCCGTTGAGTACTTCTCCCAACACCACTCCCGCACATTACCGCTCATGTCGTATAACCCAAGAACGTTAGCAGCCTTGGTCTTAACAATATGAGTCCCGTAAGCCGGATTAGATTCTCCAATGTCATATGCGTTACGGTCATACCACGCAACATCATCAATGGTATTGCTCCCCGCATAGGTATATGTCCACGGCGTAGTAGTACCCGGAACACCTCCACGCGCCGCATACTCCCACTGCGCCTCGGTCGGCAGACGAGAACCATTCGCCTCGGCCTTGATATGAGCGCCGTCGGCTTTCGCGCCGTCTCTCAGTACAACAGTATAAGCGGCATCCTCATAATACACCGGCGTTTTTCCGG
>JAITPE010000013.1 GCA_031289575.1 Spirochaetia bacterium
CAAATAAAAATTCCGCGGCTCTTCTAATAAGGGAGAATATCCATGCTATGATGTCTTTTATAAATTCTATCATGGCCGGATATCATCCGGGCGGGGCGTATTGTAAAGGATTTTTTTGCAAAATAAAGCGCAGAGCGGCTTGCGCTATGGCTGAAAGCCATATCTCCAATAGCATAGGGCAACGCCCTATGAAACAATAGTTTATTGATGATGAAATAAAAAACTTTTAATTGTGTCGAATTCGACATATTTTATTCATGCTTCAACAGCAAAAATTCCACGCGGCGGTTCCTGCGCCTGTTTTCTTCACTATTATTGGGATACAAGGGCACGGATTTGCCGTAACCGGTCGATTTTAGCCGCTCGCGCCGGATTCCCTTTGAAACAAGATACTCCATCACCGCGGCCGCGCGGCGTTCGGACAGGCTCTGATTGTACTTTTCCTGTCCTATATCATCGGTATGGCCCTCTACCACAACATCATAGCGCGCGTATTTCTCAAGGATTGTGTAAACGCGGTCAAGTATCTGCATGCCCTGCTTTTGCAGCTTGTCGCTGTCAAAGGCAAACTGTATATTGCTTATGCGCATCTTTAGTCCGCGCTCAGTTACTATGACCAAAATATCTATCGAAATCTTGTCTATGCCGGTTTTTGAGGAATTGCCGACACGGTCAACGGCAGATAAGGTCATATCATACTCAACAGCCGATTCCACAATATCCTTGCTGTCTCCTACACCGTCCCATTTTATTTCCGCCGGGGGTTCGCCCGTGCCTGTAAATGTTTTAAATATTATTCCGGATGGATTTTTTATTTCAATAACCCATTCCTTGATTCCAAATGCATCGGCAGCCTTCGGCTTTATTGTAAGCACATCGCTTTCATTGTCGCCGTCAGGAGAGAAGAGTTCGGGCTCATGGCGTATTTGCAGGTCAGGCGGGGTGCTGTCGATGACAAGCCTGTGGTCAAAGGATGCCGGTCTGTTTCCGCTGTTAAAAACAGTTTCAAGTCTTATGTAGTAGAGGCCGTTCTTGAGTTCCTTGCCGTCGGAACCAAGTCCGTTCCATGAAACGGACTTGGGAAGGCCGCTTTCGCCTTTGATTTCGTACACCGGTTTTCGCTGGCTGTCCATTACGGATATTGTATAGCTTACAAGTCCTGTCTGGTCGGAGACCGATGGGTAAAAGCGGTTCTCCGGATTTTTTTTGTACGAGATGTAGCCTTTTTCAAGGCGGATATCCACATTCTGATACTGCCGCGTGAGGATTATATCGTTCTTTTCAACAGAGGCCGCGTTGCCCGCAAGGTCCGAGCCCGTTATATGATAACGGTACAATCCCTCCTGCACATCGCTGCCGTTATCATCCTTCCCGTCCCATATAATTGATGACGGAACCGATGAGCCGTTCCATGTGTATTTTTTTACAGGCTTGCCCTCGGCGTTGGTGAATACGGCCTCCCATTTGTCTTCGGGCGCTGATGTTATGTTCTGCTTTATAATAAGGCTGTCCTTGTTGCCGTCGCCATTGGGCGAAAACATGAAATCTTCAATAGAAACATCAGCCGCGGGCGGCGTATTATCGACGATGATGGAGCCGGATTTTTCATCGGACGTATTGTCCCTGTCATCTGACGCGGTGAAGATGTACGTATACTTGCCGTCGGCAACGGTTTCCCCCTTGGAATCGGTACCGTCCCACATGATGGATTCGGGCACATCAAAAGAGGTTTTGCGCGAGAATATGCTTTTGAAGAACTCGGCAAAAGATGGGCTCTTGACTATATCGCGGTCGGAGAGGCTGAACTCCTTCACAAGAACGCCGGCGGGAGATACTATCCGCAGGCTCCATTTCTTTATGCGGCTTTGATCTTTAACCTTAAGGTTAAAGTTAACATAGTCCTGTACGCCGTCGTGATTGGGCGATATGTATTTTTGGTCAGGTTCGATTCTTGTTTCGGGCGCCTGCCTGTCGATGACTCCGTATTCCGCGGAAAGCCCTATGTAATGGACGAGTTTGGATTTGTTGTCGTATGCAAGCGAGTAGTTGAATGAGCCGGAAAAGGTTGAATTATCAGACAAAACCGCGTCGAAGGCGTAGCCGGCGCCTGCTGTGAATGTGGCAAAATCATACCCGTTTATGAATATTCCGCCGGCCCGCGCTATAATATTCTTTAGTATGTGGGATTCGAAGCCGGCCTTTACAGGAAATTCCTTGTAAAAATTCAAAAGGGATATGTCGTTGTAGAACCCAAGATCGAAATTATTGCCGCGGAAGAATGTGAAGTTGTAGCCGGCTGTGAAATTATTCATGTTGGCGCCGCCTATAGGAAATCCTCCGGTGAGGGAGAAGCCGAGCGCGGGCTTGAACAGTCCGAATCCGGCCTTGGGATTCATGCCGGCAAAATTATAGATGAGACCGAGAGAAGCTCCGGCAAACAGAAGTTTATCATCATCATACTCATTGCCCAGAAAAGCATTACCTGCGATACCGAACATCATTTTATCCGCTATATTCTTGGCCAATCCGAGAGAAAACGCGTAGCCCTTCTCCATGCCCGCGCTGCCATTTGGAAAACCGAGATACCTGAATGACGCGCCGATGTTTCCCCAATCCGTGGGCACGGCCAATGTAATATCGGGATTATAAAAATTGCCGGCGAGGTCGCCGTATTGAACGCTTAGGCCGATCCGCTCGAGCGACGAGATTGACGCGGGATTCAAATAGAAGAAATCCAATCCGGATGACGCGACTCCTGTTCCACCGCGCCCCAGAGCGGCCGCGCCGTCTCCGAGAAGATAAAGGCCCTTTCCGTTATAGTCGCGGGCATAGAGACCGGCGGAGGAGAAGAACAGCGCGAGCGTTAAGCTCACAATTATTTTTATACTTTTCATGGATTTTTCCTAAACATAGCGTGGTTAAGTCAATTAATTTTTGGCCGATTACGTTTGAGATTTGAGACGATAGTTGATTTGTCAATTATTTTATTGACTTTCGAATAATATATGGGGGGGATATGGGAAGGTACAAAATGGAACTCACTTAAACGTAACTTTTACAGCGGAATTTTTTCTAAAAAAGTATAAAACTTAAAGGCATTGCAGATGGAAAACAGGCCGCAGACACAAATTGCTGTTCCGGAAGAATACAATCTGGAACGGATAGATAAATTTCTTGCCTGTTCCCTTGAGCTTGATTTATCCAGAAGTTTTATTCAAAAGCTCATCGCAAGCCAGGACATTCTACTGAACGGAGAATCTGTAAAGGCCAATTATAAGTTAAAGACCGATGATTCCATCTCCATAAAAATTCCCGAGCCCGAAACTATTCCCCTTGAGCCCGAGAACATCCCGCTTGATATTGTGTACGAGGACTCATCAATTGTTGTCATAAACAAACAGCCCGGACTTGTTACACACCCGGGGCCCGGCAATTGGGATAAAACTTTAGTGAACGCGCTCCTGTTTCATTGCAAAGACCTGTCATCAATCGGAGGCGCAATAAGGCCGGGCATTGTTCACCGGCTTGATAAGGATACATCGGGACTTTTGGTTATCGCTAAAAACGACGCGAGCCATAAAAAATTAGTGAAAGATTTTTCGGAGCGCAAAATACTCAAGGAGTACAACGCAATAGTCACAGGCCGTCCCCCAAGCGAAAGCGCGCTTATTGATAAGCCGCTTGCCCGCCACCATAAATACCGGCACAAGATGACGGTTGA
>JAITPE010000124.1 GCA_031289575.1 Spirochaetia bacterium
CGCCGGATACTCGCACAGCCTCGCCTTAAGGAGAGACGACAGTCTTTGGGCAGCCGGATACAACGCGTTTGGTCAGCTTGGATTGGAAGAGACAAACAGTGGGACAAGGTTCAGCGAAATACTCTTGCCGTAAGTTTATTATACAAAAGCCGTCAATTCGGAAACAGCATACAAAGGTAAATTGGTCAACCATGCCTCTTTCTTAAAGTCGGACATGGAAGTGCGGACAGCTGCCGGTGAATTGTTTTTTTGCACAAAATAGCGCAAACTTTTGGCTTGCAAGTTTTCTTCCGCTTTTACTTCTACCGGAATGATTTTGTTTTTGTATTGTACCAAGAAATCAATTTCGGCATCCGAACGCTCGGCCGACCAGTAATAGATATTCAAATTTTTGTTTGTCACCAATTGCTGCAGGACATATTGCTCGGTCAGCGAACCTTTAAACTCCTCAAAGATACGGCTTCCTTCCAACAAAACTTTCACATCAAGCGATGCCATGGCGGCAAGCAGCCCGACATCCGACAAGAATAATTTAAACGCCGAAAAATCTTCATACGCCTTCAACGGCAATGCCGGTTTTGAAACGCGGTTGACTTTGTGTACCAATCCGCAATCCATCAGCCAAGCGATGGCAATCTCAAATTCTTTGGCTCTCGCGCCTTGCTTTAGCAGTCCGTAGATGAACTTTTTGTTTTCTTTTGCCAACTGCGCCGGAATGGAGTTCCAAACCATCCGGATGCGCGGCACTACATCCATTGGGGCGTGTTTGGAAAAATCCTGTTCGTAAGTAAACAGTATTTCCTGTTGAATTTTGCGGACTTCGTTAAAATCGCGCTTTTCGGCAAAACTTTTGACCGCTTCGGGCATTCCGCCTACACAGTAATATTGTTTGAGCCGGTCAATGTATTTTGTCCTGAAAGTCGCAATCAATTCCCACCGCCCTTTTTGCAATAAATCAACAAAACCATGTTCGCCGACTGCTTCAAGAAATTCAATGAACGTCAAAGGGTATAAATCCAGAAACTCGACTTTCCCAACAGGAAAAGAAGTGTGGGAATGGAGTGCGATTCCCAACAGCGAACCGGCTGCAACGATATGATATTGAGGCGCGTTTTCACAAAAATATTTCAATGAGGTTAAACCTCTTTCGGCTTCCTGTATTTCGTCGAAAATAATCAGCGTTTTTTCCGGTTCGGGCTTAATTCCGGTGAACAGTTGAATAGCCGACAAGATACGGGGGATATCAAAATCATTCAAGAAAAGCGATTTCATCGCTTGGCTTTCCTCAAAGTTGATATAGGCAAAATTTTTGTATTCTGTGCGGGCAAATTCTTTCATCAGCCATGTTTTGCCGACTTGACGGGTTCCTTGAATGATGAGCGGTTTCCGGTTTTTCCGTTTCTTCCACTCCTGCAATGCGTTTAATGCTGTTCGTCTCATAAAAATCAATCTCTCAATAATAGTTGGATACACTTTTTAGGACGAGTTTTTGTAGTTTGTTACATTTTTTCGGCCAAGTTTTTGTAATTTATTACATTTTTTCGGCCGAGTTTTTGTAGTTTGTTACATTTTTTCGGCCGAGTTTTGGAATCGCTGATTTTATCAGCCTTGAGCATTCTATGGCAGATCGTATCTGAAAACCAACATAAAACAAAACTCACATAAAATTCTTGCCAAATATCGGCACTTTGGTGCCGATATTTTTATACAGATACGATAGGCCAAATGAAAATTTCCGAATGTATAAATGAATCCGCCGCCCTTCTCTCGGCTGCCGGAATTGAAAATCCGCTTCTTGACGCCGAAGTAATCGCCGGCCATTTCTGCGGCATGGAACGCTATCAGTTGAAGGCTTACCCCGAAACCGAAATAAGCCCCTCGCACTACTCCAAAATAAAAGCGGCAATTGCCCGCCGTAAAAAGCACGAGCCGGTAGCATACATTACAGGCGAAAAGGAATTCTATTCCCTCCGCTTCGCGGTTGACGCGCGAGTCCTTATTCCAAGGCCAGAAACCGAGCTGCTTGTAGACCTCGCTGTGTATTACACTCCAATGAACGGACGGGCTCTCGATTTATGCACCGGCTCCGGAGCGGCGGCAATTGCCCTCAAGCACACAAGGAGCGACATAAAAATTACCGCGACCGATATTTCGGCAAACGCGCTTGCGCTTGCCAAAAAAAAACGCGCGCTCCATACTTGGACGGCAAAAAACCGATTTTAAACAGGGAGACCTCTTCGCCCCTGTTTTGGGCATGAAATTTAACTGCATAATTTCCAACCCGCCGTATATAGATCCGGCGCTTAAAGAGCGCCTACAGAAGGATATTTCCTTTGAACCGGCCGAGGCGCTTTTTGCCGAAAATAACGGAACGGCCCTCATCGCGTCCATAATAAGCGGCGGCAAAGAGCATCTTGAGGACACAGGTGTGATGATAATTGAGATAGGCGAATCGATGCCCGCTTTTGTAAAAAAAGCGGGCATCGAGGAGGGATTCGATGTTTCGGTTATGAACGATTACGGGGGACTGCCGAGGGTTGCCGTATTTAAGATGCTTTAGCTATACCGGCAGTTTTATTATAAACTCGGCGCCGCCTTCGCTGAGGTTTTTTGCCTCAATTGATCCGCTGTGATCTTTAATTATTTTTTCCACATTTGTAAGTCCTAAGCCTATTCCGGTTGTCTTTGTTGTAAAGAAGGGCTCGAAAATACTGTCAATATCGGACACGGCAAAGCCTGTGCCGTTATCCTGCACTTGAATGGTGAGAGAATTATCTCTATAGGTTGTTATTATTTTGATAAAGCCCCCGGAAGGCATTGCGTCAATCGCGTTTTGCATCAGATTGAGTATTACCTGTTTCATCTGATTAAAATCGGACTTAATCATTGGTATTTCATTTTTTTCCCGAATAATGTTGACCTTATTTTCCAAAAGATAATTGTGCATAAAATTTATAGTGTCACTTATAACTTCATTTATATCATTGAAAGTTTTTATATGCTTGGAAGGCCTTGTAAAGTCCATGACATTCGAAAGAATTTTTTCAAGCCGTTCCGATTCCTCAAGTATTATCTCTACAGCATGTTTTATGTCGGGCTCGTTCTCCTTCGCGTTTTTAGCAAAATTTTTGTTCATGATGCGGCGGGCGTAGCCTCCCATTGTGACTAAAGGATTGCGGATTTCATGCGAAATATGCGCGGCGATGCGGCCTACCGCAGCCATTTTTTCCGACTCTATTATGGCGTCTTGCTTACGCTTGAGTTTATCCATCTCTTTTTCAAGCAAGGTGAGCCTGTTATAGCTTTCTATTGAAAAAGCGGCCTGCATTACAAACATATTGAGCAGTTCAATATTGTAATCGCTGATTGGTATTTTATTAAACTTGTTATCGACCACAATAATTCCTATGGGGCGGTTCATTGCCGAAATAGGCATAATAACAAATTCTTTGACATCTATGAGCTGTCTTATTGCATCACATATACGGTTATCGCTGTCGATATCGTATATATGCTGGATCTCGTTTTTGACAAGACTGTTTACAAAAAGATTATTGCTGCTCATGGGGAAGGATGTTTTAAGTACTCCTTCGATGAATGACTTTCCCTTATTGGGGATAGAATTTTTGTCGGCAACAGGCTGATTTAACGGCGAAGACCATATCTCCATGGCTTCCTCAAATGAGTCGGGGCCTATTGCCATTTTCCCGGCAAGAGAGTCATCGTCCTCATCTACAAGAAAGAGCATCGCCCTGTTGAAGCCAAGCCCCGAGCCCGATGTTATTCCGGTAAGGATTGTTGAACATACACGCTCAATAACATTGCCGCTCTCCATTGATTTAGCAATACGGTTCATCAGCGATAACTGATAATCTTTCTGCATTCTGGCATTCGTGTTATCAAGTATAATCACTATTTGGCTTTTCTTCCATGAGCCCAAAAGTGTCATGCTGACATCTGCGGTAATTGAAATGCTGCTGGTGGATAGGTGCATTTTTTTAAGAACACTGTGAACGCCATCCTTCGCCTGCGCAATGCCGTCTTTAAACGCCGGATCCACATAATAAAAAATATCATCTAATTTTTTACCAAGGATGTCTCCCATGGCAAAATTGAAATGTTTGCAGAACTGCTGGTTTGTGAAAATAATCGCTTCATCGTTATCCAAAACAATAAGGTACGATTCTATTGATAATACGATGTTGCTGTACAATTCGTGAAAGAGGTCTATTTCATCCTGCTGTGAATTTATTGTTTTTTCAATTTGCATTCCGCTTAGAATCAATGCTTTGATTATAACGGCAAGGTGATCGTTCCCTGTAACCTTGTCTCCGTAATAGACATAGCGCCCGTGTTTAAATCCGTTGATGATTTCGTTTATAATGCGAAGGCGCGGCCTGTAGAAACATATCCGCCTGACATAGAAGAGCAAAACACGAAAGATCAGGAGAGCTGCCACAGACGAAAAAATAAAAACATATCCAACGTTTACTAAAAAATAACTACCGGCTAAAAAAAATATTAACAATAAAAGCTCAGGCAAATAAAACAGCATATGAATCGAGGATTTTCTGTTATTGTTTTTCATGTTATTTCGCCAGATTTTCGTCAAAAAAATTCATTATATCGGGCAGCGCCTTTCTCCAGCAATCCCAATCGTGCATCTTGTACGAGTAGACTTTATTTACTTTTGGATAGCTACCTCCGCTTTTTTCAAGTTCATTGAGCCTTACCGCCAAAATGATTGATTGTTCCTTGCCGACAACCGAATCCTTGTCTCCGTGTCCCAAAAATACCGGAACCCCGTTGAGTCCTTTTGCCATCTGCATAAGATTGTCGGTATTTTGCCAGCGCTCCTCAAAGTTTTTGTAAGGCCCATATACCGACGCAAGCAGCCTGTTAAACGGCATAGTTGCGGGATCATAATCGCCCGAAACGCCGCCTGTCACACCGAACATTTCCGGATTCCGCGCCGCCGCAAGAATAGCGCCCCGGCCGCCCGTTGAATTTCCAAATATGCCTGTCAGCTTGGAGCTTGATGCCAGCGAGAATTTTTTCCTGAGATACGGCACAAGAACATTGGGCACAAAAAGACCGCCCGGCATTGGTCCCCATTTATTTGTTGTTTCGGGAAAATAGGCGGATTCATATATTGTGTTGGCCATAGACGGACAGACCAGCACAATTGAGTACCGCTCGGCCATGGCAGTTATTCCGGTATTGTTGGGCCAATCCTTTTGGCTGCCTCTGTAACCATGCAGAACAATAAGAGTACGAAAGGGCTTGCCCTTTATGTACTCTTTGGGAAAATATATCTGCAGATTGACAGAAGCCGACTGGCTGTCATGGGTATATGTAATTTTATCATAAATCCACGAACCCGGCTGAATTTCGCCTGAATAATCGGATGAAAAAGAGCTTTTGTTTCCTGTTTGATTTTGATTGACTGTTTCGCATCCACAAAAGATATAAAAAATACATATAAGCGCCGGCGTCCATTTCATAATTCACCCTGATTTTTGTAAAATAAACGGCTTCCCAAGCAAAAAAACCATTTAACGCAGTGTGTGTGAACGGAACGGCAAGTCAAGGATTATTCAGGTGTAGTTTCAGCCCTTTTTCCGCCTGCCCCTGTGCTTCTTGAAAAGCATATACTCAATGCCGTCAACCATTGCCTGCCATGACGCCTCTATTCCGCGAGATTGAAAGAAAGAAGCCCGGACAGAAAAAAGCCAGGAAGAGATACCTATGGTGTGCTTATTTGACCAAGACCTCATAAAACAGCCGGGACGTTAGGTGAAATACTTGCCTAAAATTTTTCTAAGAAATTGTAAAATATATGTTGACAAGTTGTCAAAATAATAAAATATAATAATATTATGAAAGCAATGGCAGTCGGAGAAATTAAAACTCATTTCTCAGAAGTTCTTGAGGAAGTGAAACAAGGAAATAAAGTTGGAATTTTATATGGCAGGGCCAAAAAACCTATTGCCATGATTGTTCCATATAACGAAGAAAAAATAACCAAACGAAAAATTGGCATTTTGGATGGGAAAATAAAGATAAAATTTATGGCTGATTTTGAAATGACCACTGAAGAACTGTTAGAAATACAATGAGATTATTATTGGATACCCATACACTATTATGGTCAATTGGTAAAAGTGACGAATTGTCTCAACGAGTAATAAAAGAATTAAAGAATACAAAGAACGAAATATTAATAAGTGCCGTATTATTATGGGAGATAGCGCTAAAATATAGCTTAGGAAAATTAATTATTGATTCCTTTGATATAAAAGATATTCCCAAATATTGCAAAAAAATGGGATTTGAATTGATCCCATTAGATCCAGTAGAAGCGTTAAACAGTTTACAGCTTCCCCAAAAAGAGAATCATAAAGATCCATTTGATAGAATGTTGATATATCAATGTATACACAATAAATACACGCTAGTTAGTAGAGATTCAAAAATAAAATTATACAAAGGCGATGGACTAAAATATATATGGTGAAAAGGGTATAAATAAAATATTGGTAATTATGCACTTTATTGGAATTATTCAATAACGGAAAGGTGCCGAACCCCCCGGCCAACAATGACACAATCCCTTTCAGCCCTTTTTTCGCCTGCCCCTGTGCTTCTTGAAAAGCATATACTCAATGCCGTCAACCATTGCCTGCCATGACGCCTCTATTATATTAGAAGACACGCCAACGGTTCCCCAATGCCCGCCGTCTCTCATCATGTCCATGAGAACGCGCACCTTAGATGAAGTTCCCGCCTTTTCGTTAAGAACGCGCACCTTATAGTCTGTCAGCTGCAGATCCTTTATTTCGGGATAGAACTTTTCGAGAGCCTTTCTCAGCGCGTTGTCCAACGCGCCGACAGGCCCCACGCCGTCGGCCGCGGAATGCTCTTCTTTTCCGTCAACATCAACCTTGATGGTAGCCTCGCACCTCATTGTGTTTTTCTCATCCATCTCGGTGATAACCCTGAATCCCCTGAGAGCGAAAAAAGGAGAATACTCTCCGGTAACGCCGCGCGCGATCAGCTCAAAGGAGCCTCCCGCGGCCTCGAACTGGAAGCCCTCGTCCTCCATTTTTTTGATTTTATCCAGAATATTCTTCGAAAGAGTCGGCTTCCCGTTCATGTCGATGCCGAGTTCCTTTGCCCTAAACTCAATGTTGCTCTTTCCGGAAAGTTCCGAAATCAGAATCTCTCTTGAATTGCCCACCAAAGCCGGCTCAATATGCTCGTATGTTTTTGTGTCTCTTTGCAAAGCCGAAACGTGTATGCCTCCCTTGTGGGCGAACGCGCTGCCGCCTACGTACGGCATATTGGAAGCATGAACAAGGTTAGCCGTTTCGCTCACGAAACGGCTAACCTCTGTCAACTGGGCCAATGTTTTGGCTGCGGCAAATTTATAGTCCATCTTAAGAGACATGTTGGGAATAAGCGTGGTCAGGCTGCAATTTCCGCAGCGTTCGCCGTATCCATTAATAGTTCCCTGCACAGAAACCGCTCCGGCCAAAACCGCGGCCATGGAGTTGGCAACGGCAACTCCGGTATCATTGTGAAAATGAACGCCCAAAGTCCCGCCGACTCTCTTTTGTGTTTCTTCAACTATGGGCACAACTTCGTGAGGGAGCGTCCCTCCGTTTGTATCGCACAGCACAAGCATATCGGCTCCGGACTCATAGGCTGTCGTGATCGCGCGCAGCGCGTATTCGCTGTTGGATTTGAATCCGTCAAAATAATGTTCGGCATCCATGAACACGGTGAGGCCTTTCTTTTTAAGGTACGTTACGGAATCGCGTATCAGCGTCAGGTTTTCCTCGGGCGATATGCCGAGGGCCGTTGTAGCTTGGAAATCCCAGGTTTTGCCGAATATTGCGACAATATCGGCCTTTGAAGCGATAAGCGACTGAATGAGCGGGTCTTCCTCGCAGGTTGTGTTTTTTCTTCTGGTAGATCCAAAGGCTACTATTTTCGCGTGGGAGAGTTTCTTTTCCCTGATTTTTTCAAAAAACAAATCATCCTTGGGGTTCGAGCCGGGCCATCCGCCCTCAATATAATCAATTTTAAGGTTGTCAAGAGCAGCGGCTATGCGTAACTTATCATCAAGAGAAAAACTTATTCCCAAACCCTGCGCGCCGTCTCTTAAAGTTGTGTCGTAAATTGTTATTTTTTTATTGCTTGTATTGCTCATATCAGCTATGTACCTCGTGCTTGGACATAATTAAAAAAAAGTTTCATAGAGCAAGTAAATTTTACTGAACAAGCAAATAAGGACGATAATTAAATGGAGGTAATTTATGCTATATTTGTTTATTGTGCTGGTATGCTTGGGTTTCGTGCTTGCCGGGTTGGTTTTTGTCAAATCACTGCGCGTTCCGGGCAAGCTGCGAAGAGCCGAGGAATTACTTGAGCAGGGCAATTTGAACGAGGCCGGCAATATTTTACGCGGTATTCTTGAAAAAAGCAAGGATAATGTCAAGGCGCACTATTTAAGAGCGCTGATTTTGATAGAACAAAAACAATATTTGCTTGCGATATCCGAGCTTAACTTAGTACTTTCCCTGCCCGATTTCAAAACCTATGTAAATGAATTGAACATCCATTACTCTCTCGCCGATATGTATAAACTTACCAACAATTTCCAAAAAGAAATAGATGAATACCATACAATCATTTCGCTTAATCCCGATGATATTAATGCCAACAGCCGCATAGGTCTGAGCCTATACAATAAACGCGAATACAAGAAATCACTGGACTATCTGCTAAAGTCGGTGACAAAAGGCCCCCAGCCGTCGCCCTGCTTACTTCCCTTAGGAATTGTACTGTATCACCTTAACGATTACGAAAAAGCGGAGCAATACCTTTTGTCGGCCTTAGAAAGCAATTCGGAGAACGACGAATGCAAATTCTATTTGGGCTGCATTTATAAACTGCAGAAGGCCTATGAGAGAGCCGTAAACATGTTCATGCAAGCGCAGGACGGCCCTTTTTATGTGCGAAGCCTCCGCATGCTGGCCGATATTTATTTTGAACAGGAACGCTATGACGATGTCATTGCCTGCCTTGAACCGCGCGCCGACAAGCTCAATGACATAACCGAAGACGGATTGGCATACAGGTATCTTCTCGCCGAATCCTATGAAATTAAATCAAGAATAAAAGACGCAATGGCTCAATGGGAAAGCGTAACCAGAACCAACCCGGATTACAGAGAAGCGAAAGTAAAGCTGGAGGCCTACAAAAATGTTCTCAACAGCGAACATATTATGGAAATGCTTTCCATGAATTCAGAAGAACTGCAGGATTACATTAATGAAATAATCTCGGTTTTTAATTATACTATCATTTCAAAATCACGCATCTCCGCAAATGAGTACCAATACAAGGCGCTTAATACAAAAAGAATGGGAGACCTTCCGGTTTTAATCATTTTCAGCAGAACCATAACAGAAATTAACGACAGGCAATTGAACGAGCTTGATAAACGCATGGTCGCGGAAAAATGCAAAACCGGTTTGTATATTACAACCGCTTCCTTCAGCCTTAAGGCACAGGCGGAAGCGCCTTCCCGTCAGATTGAGCTCTATGACGGGGACTTTGTAAGCAAAGCTATTGATAAAATTAAAACCAGAAATTTTCTGAGAAAAAAATAACCATCTCTGTTGAAAAAGGGATTTTACCATGTTCAGTAAAAAAAATTTCGCTTTATCCGCGCTTCTTGCGCTGTTTTTATTGGTTTTGGGTTGTTCAAAAACGCCCGGTGAAAAGTTCGGCATCGGCTTAGAAAAGGCCGCCGCCGGAGACCAGAACGCGTTGAGCAGCATAGAAGAACTTCTTCTGTACGCGGCGGCCGCTCACAGCTTTTCCGGTGACGAAATGTACTGCGACGGCGAAATTGTCTGGACCAAGGGCGGCGGCAAAATCAATATTCTTTTTCCCAAAGAAGGAAGCTTTGCTATGCAAAGCGACGGCATGAACAATATGCGGGCAGTTGACTCTGTCGGCGCCGCTTTCAGTGACGGTACCGATATTTTTGTCTTCGGATGGGACGGCAAAATGAAAAAACGCATTACAGCCGGAACAAAACGCGAGCAGGTACTCGCTCTATCTGTTTCCGGCGGAACCGTGTACTATTTCAAAAACAATAAAATATATTCCGCCGCCGAAAACGATACCGAGGGCAAGCTCTTTGTCAAAAACACGTTTACGCCGCCTTACTCAAAGCTGTTCAATTCGTACATGTACGCGCGCGGGAACAAACTCGGACTGCTTTTGGGCGTAGCCGGCTCATATCATTTCAATATAATTGATATTGATAAAGGAAAAACCATAGCCACAAACGTACGCATGGCCTCGCCGAAACTCTATCTTAAAGAAGACAGCGTACTTTATATATTTGGCAATACCGGAAACTGGAACCTCACAAGATTTATCTTTAAATCCGGCTCAATAAAAAACTACCAGCGCTACAGAGACATTGAGGATGTCGAAATATTTCCCGACGAGATAATTGTCAAAAACAGTTCGGGCATACGCATAGGCTCGGCCGGAAAGGAAGACATCACCATGCCGCCCGAATACAAATTCAAGGGCGGCTGCGGAGAACTTGCGCTGATAAGGTACAATA
>JAITPE010000153.1 GCA_031289575.1 Spirochaetia bacterium
TTGGACCGTTAAGGTAGATCAATGGCCGTGTTTCGACTGTTTTTGAGACTAATTTTGCAAGTTCCCTGTTTAAATACCGCATAGCTTACCTGTTCTAATACCATTATTTCTGGTATCACGATACCATTATTTCTGGTATCACGATACCATTATTTCTGGTATTACAAAAGATGTCAATAAAATATTTTCCCGCGCCGCATATCTCAAAAAGCGGTCAGGGCCGCTTTTATAAAGCTGGTTACCGGGGCTTGCTCCCTGGCGTCTTCAATTGTTTCCTTGATCTGCTCCAGCAATTCGCCGGCCTGGTTGGCAAGCTTATCATCGGTCAAAAGCTTTGCGACTGTGCCCTTATCCGAATTGAGTTTTTCAGAGAACGACCTGAGATTTGCGACCGCTGCCCGTATATCATCGCGGTTGTCTTCTATCACGCTGCTTATGCTGTCAAAAGGGTCGCGCGAGCTTCCGGTAAGCGATGTTTCCAATGATACGCTTTCGTTGACGCCGCCGGCAGCTTTTGTTTCTTCACCTGGATAGATTCGTATCTGCTTGCCGCCTATGGCGGCCTCGTTCATGATGAATATGCCGTAGTTTGAATAGAGGTCGAACCTGTTAAACATGGCAAGCTTAACCTCAACAAGATTGTTCTTGAGAGAAATATCAGCCACACTGCCCGAATAGACTCCGTTTACCATAACTTTATTTTCTTTCTGCAGTCCGGCCGCGTCTTTAAAATATACGGTCAGCGGATAGGTATCCTCGGGCTTTATAAAGTTTTTGCCGACCAATATTGTGTAATACGCAAGAATGGCTATAGCGGCCAAAAAGACAATGCCTGTAAGTATTTCGATTCTTATTCTGTTCATGCCGCCCTCCTTTTTGTAAGCAAGGGCTAACACGCGGCCTGATTCATGTCAAGCCGATTCTTTTGGAAACGCGGCGCTTCAAAATCAGAAAAAAAAATGCGGCGCGCTTGAGCAAAATATGTTTAGGAATTGACAAATAAATCTGACAATATAAACCCGCAACATGATAATTCTACTGACAAATGATGACGGCTTGGGCGCGCGCGGCATAAGCGAGCTCGAAGAGGTACTATCTGCGGAGCACGATGTTTATGTTATAGCGCCACACGAGGAGCGCAGCGGCTCATCCAACGCGTTTACAATAAGAGAGCCGGTTATTTTAACGCGGCACGACGACCGCCATTTTTCCCTGAACGGCTACCCGACCGACTGCGTTAATGTGGGACTCAAGGCAGGCATAATTCCCTACCCCGACTTGGTCGTTTCGGGCATAAATCACGGCCCCAATCTTGGCGATGATATTTTTTTTTCCGGAACAGTAGGCGCCGCCCGCATGGCGCGCATATGCGGCCTTTCCGGAATAGCCGTATCATTAAACAGCATGGATCCGCTCTCGCCGTATTTCCATGACGCGGCATCCTTTGTTCTGTCATTCATAGAGAGCGGCTTCAAAAAAAACGACATCCTGTTCAACATAAACTATCCGAGTATTCCGCGGCATGATGTCAAAGGCATCCGTTACGCGCTGCTCACAAAAAGAAATTACGGCAACTCATTTTCAAACAAAAGCCTTCCCGACGGCCGAATGAGCCTTCAGCTCATCGGCGGACTCGAGAGCATACCGGAAGAAGGTACCGACGCCGATTTTGTAAAACAGGGATTCGTAACAATAACGCCTCTTTCAACAGACTGCTGCGATTATGACTCTCTTGACAATAATGAGGAACAGAATGGCTAAGGTGAAAAAAAGAACAGATGAATGCGTCATAGCCATTGACGCGGGCACTCAATCAATGCGGGCCGCCGCATTTGATATGCGCGGAGAAGTTATTGATATAGTCAAGACGCCGATGGTACCGTACATATCCAATAAGCCGGGCTGGGCGGAACAGGATCCCGAATACTACTGGAAAAACCTCTGCGTTACCTGCAAAAAACTCATGCGGGAAATTTCCTTTCACAAAGAATCAATCAAGGGCGTAAGCCTTACGACTCAGCGCATGACCTTTGTAAATGTCGATAAGGACGGCAAGCCCATCCGACCGGCCATCGTATGGCTCGACCAAAGAAAGGCAAAGCCGGGAAAATGGCCGTCCGCGCCTATAGACATTATTTTAAGAATGCTTGGAATCCGCGAATCGGTACTCTACGGCATCTGTGACTCGGAGGCAAACTGGCTCATGCAGAATCAGCCTGAGATATGGGACAAGACTTACAAGTTCTTGCTGCTATCCGGTTTTTTAACGATGCGCCTTACGGGCGAATTCCGTGATTCGGTAGGCAGCACTGTGGGCTATCTTCCTTTGGATTACAAAAGGCAAAAGTGGGCGCCGAAATATGACATGAAATGGAAAATGTTTCCGATTGATCATTCGAAGCTGAATGATCTTGTGAAGCCATCCGAACCGCTTGGATATATAACCGCGCAGGGGGCGAGAGAAACCGGCCTGCCGCAGGGCTTGCCGCTGATTGCCGCTGCCGCCGACAAGGCATGCGAGGTTCTCGGCTCGGGGTGCCTCTCTCCGGAAACAGCCTGCGTAAGTTACGGAACAACGGCGACCATTGACGCGACATGTCCAAAGTATGTTGAAGTGGTTCCGTTTTTTCCGGCATACCCGGGGGCTGTTCCGGAGACCTACAATACGGAGATAATGATTGTCCGCGGATTTTGGATGTCGGTCTGGTTCAGGGAACAGTTTGCCTCCGCAGAGGCGGGGCTTGCAAAAAAGAGGGGCATCGCTCCGGAGGCATTGTTTGATGAGTTCGCCGCTAAAATTCCCGCCGGTTCAATGGGTCTCACGCTCCAGCCGTTCTGGTCGCCAGGAATAGTCAGGATTCCGGGCCCCGAGGCAAAGGGAAGCATTATCGGCTTCGGAGATGTGCACACGAAGTGGCACATCTACAGGGCGGTTCTGGAAGGCCTTGCGTATGCGCTGAAGGAGGGTACCATCAGAACCGAAAAAAAAACCGGAGTAAAAATAACATCGCTTAAAATATCAGGCGGGGGATCGCAGAGCGCCCTTGTCTCGCAGATTACCGCCGATATATTTAACCTTCCGGCGGAACGTCCGCACACATTCGAGGCCGCGGCCTTAGGCGCCGCGATCGA
>JAITPE010000176.1 GCA_031289575.1 Spirochaetia bacterium
CTTTCTGTTTTTTCGGCAAACGCCGAAAATATTTCCACAGAGCTTTCGCAAAAGACGGCTGCTGTAGGCGAAACGGTAAGGCTTACCATAACCGTAGAGGGAGCGCCTTCGGGCCTCACCGCTCCCGCTCCTCCGAGGGTTGACGGACTGTCCATATTATTCGGCGGGAGCAGCAGAAGCTTTCAGTATATAAACGGCAAGACATTCAAGGGGCTCAGCCTGATTTACAATATCACGGCGCTCAAGAAGGGCAGCTACAGCATTCCTCCCATTAAGCTTGAGTACGATAACAGCAGTTATTCCTCCGAAGCCGTGCAGCTCATTGTCACAGAAGGCGGCTTGGCCACGGCCGGGTTTGCGGCAATCAAAGGAGTCTGCGAGCCGTCGGCGCGGGAGATCTTTACAGGCGAGCCGCTCCTCTTGCGTTACTATATTTACTCCTCCGGCTCTGTCGAAATCAATCAGATTGAAAAGATGCCCGAATCTGCCGGATTCATAATAAAGCAGATTGATGAGGATATTGCCTCTATCATTGTAAAAGAAGGCGGCGGGGAACTGCTCAAGGAATATTTTTGCACATATGTGCTTGTTCCGGCTGAAAGCGGCGAAAAGCAAGTGGGCGCGTGTTCGGTTATTTTTACAACTCAGAGCGGAAATTCCTTTTTCGATATGGGAAGGCAGAGCCGGCTTGAGTTTGATAATGTGCGTGTCAGGGTTAAGCCGCTGCCGAAGGAAGGCAAGCCGGATTATTTTTCCGGAAATGTCGGCAGCTTCACCATGAAGGTGTCGGCCGATGATGGAAGCGTAAAAATTTTTGACGAAAAAAAAATAACTGTCGCCATTGAAGGGAGCGGTAATTTGATATCGCCGGCCAAGCCTGTTTTTATTTCGGCGGGCGGGGGAATCAAAGCGATTATAGCCGACGGCAAGGCTGATTTTAAAGCCGGCAAGAACGCGCTCACCGGAAGAATCGATTTTGAGGCCGCGCTGATACCTGAACGTTCCGGAGCCGTAGAGGCCGGACACTTTAGGTTTGATTTTTACGATACGGCGGCCTCCGCCTACAGGAGCATTGAATCGGAGCCCGTCCGCATTACGGTAACCGGCGATGCCGACGAGCAAGAAACCATAAGCTTTGATGATGAAACCGGTGTTGATTTAATGCTTCCGCTCCTGTGCCTTGTAGTACTTGCGGTTTTGGGCGGCATGGTATTTATTATTTTGAAAGAAAGAAACCGCGGCGGCGAAATTGTCCCGCGCGGCGGTAAAACCGAAACGGAAAATCCCGAAGAATCCTTGAAGCGGGATACGGCAGCGGCCCGGCTGCGGCATGATCCAAGCGCCTTTTCAAGAGGAGTTGATTCCATTTACAACAGAATGAGCGCCGATGATTCTTTTGCCGAAACCGAGGCCCTGAGAATAATTGCCGATGTTAAAAACGAGATGTATGCCCTGCGTTTCGGCGGAGGAAACATATCGGATGAAAAGATTGATGAATGGTTTTCCCGCCTGAAAGCAGCCGGCGTCTTATGACGCCGGCTTGCTCAAGTACTTGAAGAGCACCTCTATGAGTTTATCCATTTCTATGGGCTTTGCAACGTGCGCGTTCATTCCGTGCTTGATTGCCCTGTCAATATCGTCCTTAAACGCGTTAGCGGTTAAGGCTATGATGGGTACGGTTTTGGCGTCTTCGCGCTGCATGTTTCTTATAACAGTTGACGCTTCGTAGCCGTCCATTAGGGGCATTTGCACATCCATCAAGATTATGTCATAGGTACCGTTCGGTGAGTTTTCGAACATGCTCACAGCGGCATTGCCGTCGGCGGCCTCGTCCATAGTGATGCCGGTTGTCTCAAGGATGGAGGTCACAATCAGCCGGTTTATTTCCACATCATCAACCAGCAGCGCGCGAAATCCCTTGAACATATCCTTTGTGTCAACGGCAGCCGCGTCGGGTACTATGCCGCCGGCAAGATCCTCAAGCCAGATTACAAACGAAAACTCGCTGCCCTCGCCGAGAACGGAATCAACCTGTATCCCGCCGCCGAACAGTTCAACTATTCGGCGGCTTATGGCAAGCCCAAGCCCGGTTCCGCCGTACTTTTTGGATGTATCCCTGTTCTCCTGTTCAAACGGCTCAAAGATTCCGTTCAGCCTTTCGGGTGATATGCCTATGCCGGTATCCTTTACCGAAAAGCGGAGATTGCTCTTGCCGCCGGCTTCGCCGATCTTCTCAACCGCCAATTTGATTGTGCCGTACTCGGGCGTAAACTTAACCGCGTTGCCCAGCAAATTAATGAGAACCTGTCTCAGCCTGAGCGAATCGCTCAAGAACATCTTGGGCTCAAACTCGTCGTAGATGAGATTGAAAGCAATATTTTTTTCATCGCATCTGGGTTTGATGATTTCCTTGACTGTTGATATGAGCTTGGGCAAAACCATGGTGTCGGAGCTCAACTCAATCTTGCCGGCATCTATCTTGGATATATCAAGAATGTCGTTCAGGAGGCCGAGCAGGTGCTGAGATGAATTTTCGATCTTTTGTATTTGGCTCTTGATGTCCTCGGCGCCGCCGCTCTCTTTAAGTTCGGCAATCTTTTTCTTTACAATACTTGTCAATCCTATGATGGCATTCATCGGCGTGCGTATTTCGTGGCTCATGCGCGCGAGGAATTCGCCCTTGTGTTCATTGGCCTTGTTGACCTCGCCGATAGCGCGCTCAAGTTCCAATTGAGCCTTGACAAGCGGCGTTACATCGGTAAAGATAATTATGTATCCTATGCGGTTGTCGTTTTTATCAAGGAGATAGTTTGCCGAGCCCTTTAGGTAGCTGTCTTCGCCCTCGTGATAATATATCTGCGCTTCTTCGCCGGTTTTTTGCAGCGCGCTTATGGGATCGTATAGGCTGCCGCATGGAGATATGCTGTTCTCGACATAGGGCATCCCGGCTATAGCCTCAAGAGTTTTGCCGATATAGCGGAGCCCGGCAGCGTTCATATATATGACCCTCTGTTCCATATCAATAATTTCAAGAGGACTTTTTACCGAATCAACTATGGAGTCGGCCATATCGTCAAACGAGTCGGCAAGCATGCCGAATTCATCCTTAACATCCGCGCGGAATCTGAACTGTCTTTCTCCGGAGCGGAATCTCGCGATTCCGGCATTGAGCCTTTCTATGTTATTGGTAAGGAACAAGGCCATCCAAAAGGCTATTATAACAACAAGCCCTATGATGACAAGCGTTGTAAAAACGAGCTGGAAACCGGTATTGAACATCCTGTATTCGATTTCTTTTTCGAGCTGTTCGCCGGTTACCTGTGCCGGCTTGGTGAAATCATCAAGCCCGGCCCCTATGGTTACAAAGGCAAAGCCTCTCTTGGAGAAATTGTTCTCTTTGCCGGGCGCGTACTGCCCGGTGTAATACGGTATGGCCGCCGCTGTTGTGAGCTTATACAGTCCGCTCCACAATATATAAAATGAACCGGAGCCGCCGTCCCTTGTGAGATCCATCCAGCCTGTGCACTGCGGCGCGTTGTTGAGATACCTGCCGTCAAGACCCACAAAGCCTTGCTTGGTGAGCTCGGCCGACGGAGCCTTTCTTCGCGATTGGCTGTCAAATGTCTTTATATCTTTTATAAAGCCGCTATAGGGCTTTCCGCTTTTTTGCCATTCATCATATATGCTCTGCTCAAGCCATGGAACCTGCGGCTCTCCGGTGCCGGGGTCGTACCCTACAATAGAGTTGTGCCTCGGGTGGCATATGCTTCGGCAATTGTAATCCCATATAAAGGCGTAGTTGCCGTCAAAGGCGCTTGGTGTTTGGATGTACCTTTCGCTCATGGGCGTGATGCGGTCGACAAACTCCATAATGTGGTCGTGATTAAGGGCAAAGCTCACATAGCCGATTTTGCTGCCGTCGGCGCCGGCTACAGGCGCGGCCCAGCGGACTATGCCCTCAAATCTTTGTCCGGTTGGATTCTCCATGCCGGCGTAGGCCTGCTGCTCGGGCTCGAACGGTATTTTATAGCCGCGCTTCTGAGCGGCCGATTGCACATTTTTTGGCGTGTACATACCTATGAAGTTTGAGCCGACATAGGCGCCTATGACATCGGATACATATATTTCGCCGGGTTTCATGCTTCTGAGCTCGGCGAAATATGTTTCGGCCTTGATGTATGTATTCTCGCGCCTTGAAACATTCCGCAGTCCCCTGTTCATGGGATAGTTCTTCTTGGTGGAGTTCCCGGCGGTTACCTTTATGATTTCGGCGCCGTCAAGCCCGATGAATGTTATTTCATCGTAAAGGGGGACAACGTTAGCCGGAAAATTGTCGGGCCCGCGGTAACGGAAACCGTTTCTGTCGTCATTTTCCTTGTTGGTTGATCTGCATTCGGAACTGTCGGCCGCCGGTTTATTGGTCTGGACCCATCTCATGCCGTCATCCGCGATGATCCATGTTCCTATATCTATAATATTGCCAGTGCGTGTTTTGAGAAATTCTCTGAAATTATTCGCGCTTGGCGGCATTTTGGAGAGATATAGTATGTCGTTATCCCTCTCATAAAGGAAAGCGGCAACCGAGTTGGCAACATCTGTAGTGAGTCTTTCTATATTATCGGTAGCTATATTGTTAAGCGCTTTGGTTGAGTCGTCGACCGCGGTTTCCTTCAATATGTCACCGAGTGAAACAAACTGTTTCCAGGCTATGGCGGCAAGCAGAATGAGAGGTAGAATTTTTACAATAAGAAACAGGATGAGCAGCTTGGCTTTCATGCCGACATTGAATTTATTCCATATCTTGTCACCTAAGGTGTTGACACGAAACATAAGGCCGGATATGTTGTTTTTTGCGCCCATCTTTTTCACCGGATTCCAACATGTAAGCCTATATGTTTTTGTAAAGTATTTCCGTGTTTTTATGATGATTATTTATCTTTTGCAATTGCCATAAAGAGCACTGAAAAGAAGGACTGAACCGCTACATTCCCCGATGAAAAGATTGTCGTATCACTGATACGACAATTGAGCTGGACACATATTTTGGCTGTTATTCCAATAGATGACCCTGTAAAAAGGGAGTTTTATTCAAATGTGTGTTTCTCTCGATGAATTTTTTTCTTCAAACGTCTTGCGTATGTTGTTACCAATTTTCGCGACAGTGTGGCGAAATTTTTTTTGCCATACCCGGCGCAATCGCCGTCAAGTACGACCGAAGCAATATATCGCCCGACCTCCCAATACATCAGCGTGACCTCTCGGTTCGCGTAGGCTCC
>JAITPE010000039.1 GCA_031289575.1 Spirochaetia bacterium
GCGGCGAATTCATCAGCAATCATCCTGTTGTTGTTGGCGGCCTCAATGTTTTCCTCAATAAATGGAGAAAGAGGTGCATTAAAGTCATAGCAGGCCGCGAGGAAAATCAGGAAGCAGATAAAGGTTAGGTTTAGTATACATATTTTGCGGGCACGCCGCATATTTTACACCTCCTTTAAGCCCCGACAACGGGCTGATAAATAAACACATATATACAGCAATATACCGAATTATATCGCCTAAAAAGTCAAGTCTTTTGTTATCTATAACTTTTGCTTTACCCGGGTAGCAAATTATTTTTAGGGGGTCGGAGCCCGTTAGATAATGATTGTGGCATGGCATCCATAGTTTCATAGGGCGTTGCCCTATGCTATTGAAGATATGGCTTTCAGCCATAGTGCAAGCCGCACGCTGTAGCGGCGCTGCCTCACAAGGCGAGTTTATTCGGCAACCGAGGGTGAAATCTGATTTTGCCGGTACGAATGGGCTGAAAGCCCGACGAGCATTAGCGTAGGGCAACGCCCTGCGCATTGAAAATGTTTGTATATCGTTTTAATACCATAAATATCGTTCATCATATTCAATATGGTCGATATGTCCGCCTATGCGAATAGGATTACCCCCTAATTTTAATTCATCTATATAGCCATTCAGCTATTTTATCTTATTATTGACAAATCAGCGGTTTATATAAAAAATGGCTTACATAGCATAATAAAATAAAGCCGGAGATTGCGTATGAAAAACATCAAAATTCTTGGAAGCGGCGACGCGGACTGCATTAAACTTGAGCGGCTTGCTGTTCAGGCAGCTACCGAACTTGGGCTGGAATACGCGCTGGAAAAGGTAACATCCATCAACTCCATTTTGTCATACGGAGTTATAATGAGTCCGGGCCTTGTTATAGATGACGAGGTAAAATTGGCCGGCCGGGTCCCCTCTATAGATAACATTAAGGAGCTTCTCACGGAACCGCCGGCTTCGGAAAGGGTAATGGGTGAAGGATTTCGGGAATCGGAGATGCCGAAAAACAGCCTGCCCCTTTAGACGATATGCCATCTACAGAACTGCCCAGCCGCCTAAGCAGGGAATACATAAACTCTCTGCCGCTCATCCGCTACAGCGGAAGCATTGAGGTTATAAAAGATAGTCCTATGCTGGATGATTTGTTGAGCCGGATTCCCGGTGAAACAGTTACCGGCTTTGATACCGAAACAAAGCCGGTCTTCAAACGCGGACAGAGCCATCCCGCGGCTTTGGTGCAAATTGCCCTGCCGGAAACCGTTCTTCTGATTCAACTGCAGCCGTCCGGGCTGCCTCTGTCATTGATTAAATTCTTTGAAAGGGAATCCGTTAAGAAAGCCGGAGTCGGACTGAAGGATGACATTCAAAAACTTCAGAATATATCTCCGTTCACCGCAAGAGGATTTATCGATCTTGGCGATATCGCCGCAAAAAAAGGCATCATACAAACAGGAGTAAGGGCGCTCGCGGCCCGGTACCTCCAGGGCAGAATATCCAAGGCGGAGCAAAAATCAAACTGGGAAAGAAAGAACCTCACCGATAAACAAAAAAGCTACGCCGCTACGGACGCGTGGGCCTGCGCTCAAATATACCCGGAGCTTTTAAGCGATGAAAATGACTATCATGATGACGCCGATTTAACTAACGGTTTTTCGGAAGAACAACTGTAAACTTCACCCACCGGTTTTCCTGTGACTCGGCAAAAATCCGGCCCTTATGCTTTTCAACAATCTTTCTGCACATATAGAGTCCAAGTCCGGTTCCCTTTACTCCCTCGGTACCTTTCTGCTTAAGGCGGGCAAATTTATTGAAGAGCGTTGTCTTTATGGCATCGTCCGATATGCCGACTCCTTCATTGTAAACAGAGAATCTCGCGCTGTCTCCATCGTCCGCAAGGGCAATGATAATACCGGTATCATCTTTCCCGTATTTTATGGCATTGCTTACAAGATTGGTTACAACAATCTTCAGCAGATTAGGGTCGGCCGAAATTATCAGCGAGCCGGGCATGTCGGTGACAAGGTTCATGCGCCGGTAATTGTCGTTGTTTTCGGGAATGTCGATCACGGGTTTAATGACATCGGCAACAAAATCAATATCCCTCGCAAAGCTTTCAATATTGTCAAGTTCAACCTTGGCAAGATCAATGTATGAGCGTATGATGTCTTCAAGGTATTGGCAATTTCTTATTATTTTCTCAACGATCTCCTGCTGTTTGGGCTCAAGATTTCCAAGGTAGCCGCCGTACAATGTTTCGGCCGTAGTTTGCACAACAGAAACAGGGCTCTTGAGTTCATGAGAAACTATTGCCATGAGATCCAGCATCTGCGAGTTGGGATTATTTTTTCTGCTCTCAACAGCGTTCAGTATAACATCCATAAATTCTTCGGGCGTGAATGGTTTTGGAATGTAATCGAACGCGCCCATTTTAAGCGCCTTGCGCGCTGTTTCGGCTGTGGCGTACCCGGTAAATATAATTACGGTTACATCAATTCTGCGGTCCTTGATTATATGCAGGAACTCCATTCCGTCCATGCCGTGCATAATAAGGTCGCTTATTATGATGTCGTATGAATTGCCGTCAAGTTTCTCAAGGGCTTCCTCGGCCGAATAGACCGAATCTATTGCATAGCTCCCGTCCTGCAGAATACGCCGGCAGCTCTTATGTACAATATCTTCGTCATCAACAATAAGAATTTTTGTATCTCTTTCCATGAACCGCGGTTCGCCTCATTCCTTACTTAATCGGCAGTTCCACTGTAAACGTGGTTCCTACGCCTTCTTCGCTTTGCACTTTTATAGCGCCTCCGTGTCTCTCCACGGTATTATATGTAACAAAAAGTCCCAGGCCCGTCCCTTTGCCCATATCTTTAGATGTAAAGAACGGATCAAAGATCAGGCCGATATTTTCTTTCTTGATTCCGCTCCCATTGTCTTCGACCTCCATAAATATTTTCCCGGCTTTTTTGTCAATTCCGGTTCTTATTTTTATGGTTCCGCCAAACGGCATTGCGTCAACAGCGTTAAGCACAAGATTATTGATAACGGATTTCATCTGATTTGTATCCATGCCGGCTGCCGGTATTTTGTCATCAAGAATTTTTTCAACAACGACGTTGCTCAAGCTATGGGTCTTTTCCAAAATCGAGAGCGTTTCGGTAATCAGATGATTCAGATTAGCCGGCCGTAGTTCCGGATGCGTCTCTCTGGAAAAATCAAGAAGTCCCCTGACAATATCGCGGCAACGTATGGTCTCATCAATAATTATTTTAATGTCCTCCGCGTATTGCGTATCTTTCATGCCCTCCAGCATCATACTGCTGTATGCCAGGATTCCGGTAAGCGGATTGTTGAGCTCATGCGCAATGCCCGAGGCAAGCCTTCCTATGGATGCCAATTTTTCGGACTGAAATATCTGTTCCTTCGCGCTTTCCGTCTGCCTGTATTCCCGCTCTCCGATAGAGGCAATCATAGCGTTGAAGGCGCGGGCGAGCCCTGGCGCTTCACACTCCTCGTCTATTCTGACTGATAAATCGCCCCGGGCAACGCTTTCAAAGGCGTGAATCAATGCCGCTGAGGAACTTTTCATTGTGACTACATCCAATTAAGCGTTTTATCCCCGCTCTCGTCGTTTTCCTTGTTTTCCTTGCTTTCCTTTAAAGATTTATCCATGGCCTTGAGCTCGCGCATCAGATTGTAGAAACCGGCAGCCATTCCAACGAACAGCCCAATACAGACGAAGAGAGGCATTTTATCAAAATATACATCGAGTTTATAGCCGCCGTACACGAATATCAGCATGATGACGGCAAGCTGGATTCCCAGCGTAATATGAGAAAAGGCCGACGATGTTTGATTTTTCATTTTCCCCTACCTGTAACAATCAATAAATATATGATTAAAAAAGTAAAACACTTTAAGCTCTATGACGATATTATTTCTGTAGGTAAAATATGTTCCAACAAGGCTTTTTCTCATGAAAATATCTGTCAATCTTATTGAGCGCGATAATGAATTTATCGCCAACTGTCCGGAATTAGACATCAACTGTTATGCCGGAAACAAGGATGACGCAATACGCCGCATTCAGGATATCATAAACTTTTACATAGAATCGGCGCAGGAGTTCGGCCTTGATGTGGAATCAATGACCGAACTCGTAGTTGACGGTAAAATGCA
>JAITPE010000097.1 GCA_031289575.1 Spirochaetia bacterium
AAAGAACTAAAAGAATATAGGATCAAAGTAGGGAAATCAACAAAAAAAATAATTGAGACTTTTGAATTTAATGATTTAAAAAGAGAAGTGGAAAAAGATCAACTTGAAAAAATAAAACAGAATGGAGGATTAATAGATCATCCAAAATCAATTTGGTTATTGGATTTTTGGGGAAGAAAAAATATATTCGAATTAATAATGCTGCCTATAACACGACATCAAACATATCACTTGATTGATTGTTTTAAAATAAAACAAAAGTATAATAAATAGACACAAAGCAGGCAAAACTTCGTATAACCAAAATGTAGCAAAAGCTTCCGCTTCGCATAAACACAAAAAATATAGACAAAATTAAAGCGCTGTAATAGAGTACTCAACGCGGCTTTGTCTTTTCGGGCGAAACAATAACAAATTTACCTTCGGCCTCGGAGAGCAGCGTTTCTTTATCAAAGAGCCTTCCAATGGCCGATATTACTCTTCCCTGCTGTCCGGTAACTTCGCCTTCCGCGCGCACAAAGGTGCCTGTATAGGCCGGCGACTTGAAAGAGATATTTATGTTAACGGTCATAATATCGGGATTGTCCTGCATTACGGCATAGAACATGGTATCATCCAACACCGCTGTTATTAAGCCGCCATGAAAGATTCCGTCATAGCCTATGAGATGTTCCGGAATAATAAATTCAGAGATCGCTTTCCCGGAAGAATCACAAGAAAATTTCAGGTGAAGCCCTGAAGGGTTATTTTGCCCGCATATAAAGCAATTCGGGTTGCCTGCTACTTCCGTCATAAAAGACCTCTCTTTTTGAAAACAGGAATAGGATTTATAATGTGTTTCTTAAACCATTTGCGCGCGTCAAGCCCAAAGGCAAGGCCCATGAGCTCGGTGAAGTAGACGACCGGCAAAGCGTTTTTTCCGCTTTGCCGCGTCTCAAGGTTTGCTTGGCACAGCCCGCAGGCGCTCACAATCACATCGGCGTGTACCTCACGCGCGGAGTCTGAAATTTTGCCTGCCAATTCCTTGACCATGGAACGGTCGGTAAAGGAGCCGGAGCCCCCGCAGCAGTCAACCTTTCCTCCCCAGTCCGCGGCGTCGGCTCCGAGCGATTCGAGCAGATTGTCCATGGAAACAGGGTTTTCGGTATCGTCAAAGCCTGTGAGTTCGCGCGGCCGTACAAGGTAGCACCCGTAATACGCGGCCGCCCGCAGTCCCTTGAGCGGCTTTACAACAAGTTTTTTTACGGCCTCTGTTTCGGCTGTTACTATATCGAGAATGTGCCTTACATCAAAAGATGCCGTATACGGTTTGTCTATGAGTGAGCTTATTTCGTCTTTTGAAAGCGAGCCGTTTTTCACCTGCAGGCAGGTCTCTCTCATGCGGACGAAACAGGCCGGGCAGATGGCCGCCATGGGCATGGCCTGTTTTTCGGCGATCGCGAGGTTCCTTCCTGTGAGCGCGTGCGCAAGGCTGCGGCTTGTGGAATGTGCCGATGACGCCCCGCAGCAGTTCCAGTCGCTCATTTCCACAAGTTCAATTCCCATGGCCGAGCAAACGGCAAGCGTTGAGCTGTTGTACTCTCGGGCCGTTGTCTCTCCGGCGCAGCCTGGGTAAAAGGCGTACTTCAATTTGTTCCGGCCCCGCTTTTCTCAAAAATTTTTTTCATTGCGCCGCTTTCCCTGAGGCTGTGCGGCCGCAGGGAAAGCTTTCCTTTCATTATCATCAACGCGCCGAGAAATGTATCGCTGAAAAAATCCTTCATGGCTATCTTGAGCCTCAGCATGAGTCCCAGTTCAAAGAGCAGCCCGTTCTTTTTTATGCCGCCCAAAAATATATTGTGAAAGGCGGCCGATATGCTCTTCGCCTTTCCGGAACTCATGGCGGCATGTTTAAGCTCGTCAATGGCTGATGGTATATTGATTTCATTGGGACAGCGGCTGTAGCATGTTTCGCACCCCAGACATTTCCATATTGCGGAAGAAACGAGCAGTTCCTGCACCTCTCCGAGTTGAATCTTGCGCATGATGGCGTGAGGATGAATCTCCATTCTGCCGGCTGCCGGACAGCCCAAGGTGCAGGTCATGCACTGGTAGCACAGATTGACGCGGCTTCCTCCGAAGGAAGCCGCGGCCGATGCCGATGCTGCGGTAATTTTATGCACTGTGCTCATTGGTTCCCTATACTTTCAAGTTCGTTTTCCCGGAACTCGGTAACAGGCAGAGGCTCATCCATACTTCTGCCGGCTATGTAATTGAACGCGGCCTGTACCCTGTCGCCGGAAAGCCGAAACAGGCTGAAAACAGATATTCCGTTAGGGCAAGCCTCTTCGCATGCCCCGCAGCCTACGCATGAAACAGCCATGTGGTTAAGCCTTGTCAAATGAAACAGCAGGCGGTCCCTTGGCACGGCTATTGAGCCGTGCTTATCCGCAAGCGATATGTAGTTATCGGCCTTCCACTCGAATGTGGGCGAATCGAACAGGCATTCGCGGCAGTAGCATACTGGACAGGCGTTTCTGCAGTTATGGCAGTTTATGCACGACGCGAACACATTATGCAGATTCTCAAGGCCGGTAATCTCTCCGAGGTACCTTGCGAAAACATCATCGCGCTTTGCGATTCGTTCTTTCCTGATTGATTCTATGGCGTCTTCGCGTTTTTTAAGCTGTTCCGCCGCGGCCGCGCCGGCACCGTATGACTCAAGCAGGCTGTCTCCATCAGCGGTATTTCCCTGCAAAATTATAAAGCTGTCATTTTCGTAACCGGCCAAGCCTATTGTGATGTCGGTATTCGGCGCCTCCGGGTACTCGCACATTTGGCAGGCCTCTCTTGCGCCGGTTTCCGGAATTTTTATCGGGTATGTTCCGAAGCAGTCTATTCCTATGGTGATTATGTTTTCGAGCGAGGCCTGGTTCAGCTTTACAAGTTCGATCAGAGCCCTTGCCTCGCATGAACGCAGGAGTACGCCTATTTTTTTGCCGTCGGAGGGCGGCGCGCTCTTTGTTATATCGGATACTATGCGCGCCATGTTTACGGGCATCACTGGCGCGAGCGGGTCGGCCTTGTCCATGAGTTCCGGAGAGCGGACAAGCGCGCCTGTAATCTTTTTGTTTATTTCAACAGGCGCTATTACGGCATAGAGAATTTTATTTTCTAACATGTTTTTTAGAAAATTTCTGAGGGCCCTGGTTCTGCCGTCCGCGGTATTTAGAACTATATTCATTCATCCTCCTTGAACTCAGAAAGCTGTTCCGTTTACCTTAACAGGGCTTGGCCCCATCCCTCTGATTTTGTCTGTAAAATCGGTCATTATATCGGCGAATTTTTTGCCTTCGGCCGCGCTTATCCAGCTTACCTGAATGCGGTCGTGTTCGAGCCCAAGGGTTTCCATAATTGTTTTGAGTATATGTATTCTGCGTCTTGCCTTGTAGTTGCCCGATATGTAATGGCAGTCGCCCGGCTTGCAGCCGCCTATTATTACGCCGTCGGCTCCGGAAAGGAAGGCCTTTAAAACATAGACCTGATCCACGGTTCCGCTGCACATTACGCGTATTGGGCGTATGTTCACAGGGTATTGCATCCTCATTGTGCCTGCGAGATCGGCCGCGGTGGCCGTGCACCAATTGCAGAGGAAGGCTATTATCACTGGTTCAAAATTTTTTTCGTTTGCCTCGGCGCCGGCCATTTTCATTCTCCTTTGCTGAGTTAGATAATGGCGTTAAATCTTTTTATTTGTCAACTATTATTTCACATACGAACGCGGCCTTCGATTGATTTAATGATTGTGGCGGAATCCGCGTACTCAAGGTCGGCGCCGACCGGAAGCCCGCGGGCAATGCGCGATACGGCTATACTCATGGGCGATATTAGTCCGGCGAGATAGAGCGATGTGGCGTCGCCCTCGATTGTCGGGTTGAGCGCGAGTATTATTTCAACGGGGCGCGCCGAGGCGCAGCGTTTAATCAACGCGCTGATGTTGAGTTCGTCCGGGCCTATGCCGTCAAGCGGTGAAATGAGTCCGCTCAACACATGGTAATAGCCGCGGAATCCGCCGGCTGCCTCAATGGTTATGATATCTTTCGCGTTCTCAACTACGCACAGCATGGAAATATCGCGGCTTTTGTCGGCGCAGATTGAGCATATTCCCGAATCGGATATTCCTCCGCAGACCTCGCATGTGACAATATTTTTCTTGAGCTCGATCAATGCGCCGGCTAAAGAGAACACATCGTCGTCACGCATTTTCAAAATATGACAGGCAAGGCGTGAGGCGCTTTTTGCGCCTATGCCCGGAAGGCGGGTGAATTCCTTTGCAAGCGCGTCGAGATAGCGTGACGGATTTTCCACGTACGCTCAGTTAAGTCCGGGAATGTTGAGCCCGCCTGTGATACTGCTCATCTCTTCGGCCGAATGCTGTTTCATTTTTTCAACGGCGTTATTCACTGCGGACATGACCGACTTCTCTATTTTTTTTGCGTCGCCCGAAGCGAGAAACTCCGGATCTATTGACAAATCGACCAAGCCGAATTCGCCGTTTACGCCTGCCTTCACATTGCCGTCGTTTGATTCGTCCTCAACGCGCGCGGCCTTGAGTTTTTTCTGAATGTTCTTCATCTCTTTCTGAAGCTTCATCAAATTTCCTATATCGCCGAGTCCCTTTAACATGTTATTCTTCTCCTTTTTCTATTATTTCGCCGTAGAATGTATCTCTTATTTTTTCGACGGCCGATGATGATTGCGTTTCCGGCTCCGCTTCTTGCGGCTGCGGCGCCTTTTGCAATTGAGCCTCAGCTTTTGGCTGCGCCGCCTGCGCTTTTGGCGGCGGAGGCGCGGCCGCCGCCTGTTCCTGCTGCCCGGCAGGCGCCTCTCCGAGCTTCTTGAGTATTTCCGAAAGGGAAGGGCTCTGTTTTATGTGAAGCATATCCAAAAGGGCCATCTCAAGATTTATTCCGGCATTGGCGGAATAGCGGATGTCATTCTGCAGTTCCGCGGCCACGCGGAACATGCGGCTGAGTTCCTCATCGGAAAATAAACCGGCCGTATCTGTGAAAAGCCGCCCCTCGCTGTCGGACAGGCCGAGCAGCCCTTTGACCGATACTCCGTTTTTGATGAGCCGGATTGTTCTCAGGCTTCCAATGAATCCGTCGGTATAGCGCGCTATGTCGGCGCCGGTAGCGTATATCTTTTCGATTTCATCAAAGAGCGCGCGTGTGTCTCCATCGGCTACGGCCTTGAGGAGTGATGCGTGGCTTTCGAAGGGAAGTATGCCGAGTGTGGTGAGGACATCATCTAAGCTGATTTCAACGGCCTCGCCCTTATTGGAAAATGAAATGACCTGTTCAAGGAGCGATTGCGCGTCGCGCATCGCTCCGTCCGCCGCCCTCGCTATGGAGTATATGGCGTTGTCGGGGATCTTGTAGCCCTCGGTTTCGGCAATGTGCTGCAGGTGGGCGGCTATGGTTTCAACAGGTATCTTCTTGAAAAAGAATTTTTGGCAGCGCGAGAGTATGGTCTCAGGTATTTTATGGTATTCGGTTGTCGCAAATATAAAAACAATATGGGGCGGCGGCTCTTCAAGAGTTTTGAGAAGCGCGTTAAAGGCCGGCGTTGTCACCATGTGGACTTCGTCTATTATGTAAATCTTGTACTTGCTCCTGATAGGCGCGAAGTTCACATTTTCGCGCAGCTCCCTTATATGATCAATACCGTTGTTGGACGCCGCGTCTATTTCGATTACATCAAAGGATGTACCCTTTGTTATTTCAAGGCAGTTATCGCAGACCCCGCAAGGGTGGTCCGTAGGGCCCTCCTTGCAGTTGAGCGCTTTGGCGAGGATTCGCGCCAATGTTGTTTTTCCAACGCCTCTGGGCCCCGAGAAGAGATATGCGTGAGACACCCGCCCGCTGAGAATGCTGTTTCGCAGGGTTTTTGATACATGTTCCTGAAAGACGACCTCATCAAATGTCTGAGGGCGCCATTTCCTGGCGATTACTTGATATGCCATAGTATAAGTGCCCTATGCGGAGAGAGGGGGATTCGAACCCCCGGTAACTTGCGCTACACACGCTTTCCAAGCGTGCTCCTTAAGCCACTCGGACATCTCTCCATGTGTTTATAAGTTTTTGCGGAGAGAGAGGGATTCGAACCCCCGGTGAGCTTACGCCCACAACGACTTTCGAGGCCGTCCCCTTCAACCACTCGGGCATCTCTCCGTTTGTTTGTGCGTATACTTGCTGAAAAAGGCGTGTTTTTGTAAAGTATTTTTTAATGGAGCTTATCGGGCAAAAAAGTCAATTAATGCCCATGCGGAATTTTTCCGGAAACTTAGGTATAGGTCATAAAATAAGTTTGACAAAAAAGAATATTTCCATTCCTTATTTTGTTTAATGGATTTCTACTAATGGAGGCGGAATATGGATGAATTGATTTTAAAGGCGGCAGAGGCAGTCAAAAAGTCAAAAAACATGATAGCTCTAACCGGGGCCGGCGTATCGGTTGAAAGCGGAATCCCTGATTTTCGAAGCGCCGGAGGACTTTGGGAAAAATACGACCCGGCCATATACGCCTCAATTGACACATTCCGCCTGCAGCCCGAGAGGTGCTGGGACATGATTTTCGACATGCTTGATCTTACGGATTCGGCCAAACCAAATCCGGCTCACACCGCGCTCGCGGAGCTCGAAGAGATGGGCTATCTCAAGGCTATAATAACGCAGAATATAGATAATCTCCACCAGCGGGGCGGAAGCAAGAACGTGATTGAGTACCACGGAAATTCAATACGGTTGGTATGTCTCAAATGCAAATCGGAATGTAGCATGGATGAGTACGATAAAAGCGGACGGGTTCCGCCCAAGTGCAAGGAATGCG